>MHDB01000026.1:10311-57299 GCA_001816835.1 Candidatus Woykebacteria bacterium RIFCSPLOWO2_01_FULL_43_14
TAAAAGTAATAAAACTTAACGTTAGTATTAGCAACACTGATCTTAGGTTGAATGAGGTAACGATCTTTAGTAAACCTGATACTGCGAGCATATTAAGGACTGGAATAAACATGGCGTAGTAGCGCGACTCGTAATGCCAATAGGTACCCATGAGTAGGGTCATGATAGAAATTAAACAAATGATGGGAAGGAAGAAATACTTACGTTTGTCTTGGATTTTATAAATCTCAATAAGACTGAAGATGATGACGGTGTAGGGTACTAATAAGTCTTTGTAGATGAAGGTATCCACGCTGTAACGGAAGTAGGAGAAGTTTACCTTCAGAAAATCCAGTAAACCATAGTTAAGCCAAGTACTTAAGTTGGGAGGGTTATCGTAATAGATCCTAAAGATGTTTTCATAAGGGAAATATTTTATCAGATACCCTAAGTAATGTTCTGTAGGTAAAAGAAAAGTTCCGAATAAGATAAAATTTCGGATAAAAAACCCACCACTAATGAGTAAGGTTGAGGCTATGAATATCAAACCTGGTGTTACGAATCTGGGGATGTTTCTCCGATAATAAAAGAAAAGAATTAGAAAATAGACAAAGGGAAAAAGAGCGCCCATTGGTTTTTGGAGGATTGCTAAGCCCGAAAGTATCCCGAGCCCAACCATTAGCTTAAGGGATAGCTTACCTTCCTGGGCTGACAAGATAGCGCGATAACCTAAGTAGAAAATAATTAAGGAAAGTAGTGCGAGAAAAATGTCGCTAGTAATCCAGGTGGTCGAGTAGACGATTAGGCTTGAATTAAGTCCAGTAAGGATGCTAGCAACTAGGGCAACCTTTTTGTTAAAGAGTTTTTGACCAAAGAAATAAGTGAGGGCTACCAAAGCCGTCAAAAAGATAGCGTTTGGAAGACGAGCGGCAAATGGGGTAATACCCAAGAAGAAAAAAGAAATTGCTAGAAAGACGGGTTGCAAAATTGGCCACATGTCCTCGGGATGAGTGAGCGTGTTGTAGTTAATGTAGTGGAAAGCGAGGTAGTCGACACTAAAGCCTTTACCTGATAGAAGATTTCTGGCTACATTAGCGTAGTTGGCGTAATCGCCTCTTCCTATGAAAGAATAAGTTGAGTTAATATAGACTAATAGCCCGAAGTACAGGAGCAAAAATAAACCGAGGGTGTATTTTTGGTTTAGAGCTTTAGTAAGTTTCTTGAGTGAATTGAACATGATAAATAAAGATCACCAAAGTAAGCAACTGAAATATTTTAACATCTACCAACCCCACCTGTACACTGATTTGAATAATTATAACTTAAAGCTTGCGAGTAGGGTTAAAAACTCCATCCAACTAAGTCCGGGTCAAAAGATTTTAGAAGTAGGCGCTGGGGCAGGTAGGTTTAGCCTTCCCCTAAAGTCCTTGGGCGTTGAAGTAGAGGCTTTGGATTTTTCTGAAGTGTTGCTCGATGAGTTAAAAAAGAAAGACCCCCAGATAAAAGTTATCAGATCCGATATTGATGAATTAGACGACAAGGATAAATACGACACGGTGGTTGGTTTTTATGTTTTGCACCACTTGGAAAACTTAGAAAAAAGTCTTGCAAGTATGTTTCGAGTCCTTAAAAATGGTGGTGAAATATGTTTTGTCGAACCAAATCCTAACAACCTTTTATACTATATTCAACCGTTTGTTTCCAAGAATATGAGTTGGAATGAAGAAAAAGGTTTCTTGAAAATGCGCTCTGATTATTTAAAAACTGAATTTGAAAAAGCAGGTTTTACCGATTTTAAGATAACTAAATTTGGTTTCTTCCCACCCTTTGTGGTTAACACGTCATTGGGTCTGAGATTGGATAACTTATTAGAAAAATTTCCTCCATTTAAGCCGTTTCTTCCATTCCTCCTAATCCGAGCGGGCAAAGGCTGATTCGAAAATAGTCTGCACACCAGGTGTGGGTAATCATTTTCTTTTCAAAACGACAGTAGCATCCTTGTCAAAAACTACTTCATACCCTGGTAGACTTTTGACGTAAGTTAAGACCTCATCAAACTTCCCACTCGCTGGTCTCCAGTGAAAAGCGTTTTTGGATAAAATTATGTAGTCCACATCCGGGACAGCGTAGTCTTGTATTGGGTCACTATCTTGTAGGTCTCCTCGGGGCTCATTGACCGCGAAAGAAGGATGGGGGTACATATAAATCTTTTTTCTCAAAGCTAAATGGGGCAGGAGTCCAGATTGAGTAGCCACGGAGATATTTGGGTCTGACGGAATCAGCGCTAAGGCTTGGTTGATGGTGACAACTCCAGCGGAAGTTTGATAAAAATTTGGAGTCAAAAGTTTGTAAAGGGGCATTTGATAATAAACACCGATCAGTATAGATACTAGGATAGTTAAAGATAGATAAAAACGGTAGAAATAGATCTTATTGGCAACAAACCGTTTCGCGATCTTTATTTTTTCAGCTAATTTAACTAGGTTTTCTAACCCCAAGACTTCTCCAAAACCCAAAATTGGTCCCTGATTGGCCGAGTAATGCATCCAGGGAGCCCATCTTTGAGTGACTGGGGAAGTAAATCTCGCCAATAAAAATGGAGCTACTATAAATAGGTAAGAGAGAGAAAGTAATGGCAGAAGTCCGAAGGAGCTAAAAAGTGAAGTAAGGGTTTTGGTTTTCTCAATTGGGATAAAGAAATCTTTGATCAAACCAATAGGATTTAGAAATTTAGAATTTTGCGATTCTACGAGATAGGTGTAGGGCTGACCGTGTAAAAAGAAAGGCATGATCTGATAAATTACTAGGTAGAAATAAACAAGTGAGACCGCTGCGGTGATCAGACCTATCTTCCTATCCTTTCTCATAAAGAATAGATAAAGACCCAAGGCGAAAGTGAAAGTCGGGACATCCTCTTTGGAAAAAAGTGCGGCTACTAGAAAAATAAAATAGGGCAACCATTTTCTTTTATATGCAAACCAGAGGGTAAAGGAGATAAAGACACTACTGAGCGTTGCCCCATGAAAAGGAAAAATGGCGGCGGACTGGAAGCCGTAAAAAAGTAAGTAACCACTGACTAGCAGGAGAGCGCTCAAGGTGTCTTTTAACCTTTCCTTGGCAAACCAGTAGAGGGGTAGAGCACTCAAGACTACTGCGGTTGTCTGAACAATGATTAGCACCGAAGCCGAGCTCCAGATTTTGTAAAGTAGTGATATCCAAAAAAAATGGACTATAAAATGATCGCCGAAGATGTTGAAGGCCTTAAAAGTGTTCCCGTAACCAAAAATATCACCTTGAGAAAGATACCAGACGTGTTGGGCGTAAATTGCCAGATCAGCGTCCGTGGTGTTGAATTGGTAATGAAGAGTCAAGGAAAGGAAAAGATAGACAAATAAAAAAAGCCCTAAGACTATATAGATCGGGTTTTTCCCAAGGTAGGTTAACATTAATTGTATGATAACATAAAAATATGCCCCTTCTTAGAAAGATTTTATCCTTGAAATTTTACCTTTTACTAGCTTTACTAGTAGTGGTCTTTTATTGGCCTTTGATTGCTAACTTTAACTCTCTTACTTTTGGAAAAGACTTGGCTAGTAATTGGATGTTTGCTTTTTACACCAAATATAATTTTTGGGAGTATGGTCAGTATGCTTTGTGGAACCATCAGTTTTTAAGTGGTTTTCCGATGGACACTAGCAACTTAGCTGCGATTTTTTATCCCCCGCATTGGCTTTTTATCTTTTTACCATTAAAGCTTTCTTTCAATCTCCTAACCTTAGCCCATGTCTATCTAATTGGGGTGGGAGTGTTTATCTTGTGTAAGTCAGAGTTTCGCCTATCTAACAAAAGTGCGTTCTTTGCCGCCATTTCGGTTATGCTCTCGCCAAAAATCTTCAATCATAATGACTTGGGGCATTTTAATCTAGTTGAATCAATTCCGTGGGTAATCCTTAGCCTTATGTTTTTCCTAAAAGCAATTCGTACTAATAAACTTTACTTTGCTTTGGTTAGCGGCGTATTTCTGTCACTTTCCATCTTGGTTTTTTCCATTTTCTATATCTATGCCCTTTTTTGTTTGGGCTTTGCCACGCTTGTTATAACGTCCACAAGACTGCTCAACAAAGAAAAATTTTGGGTTCCTATAGTACATCTAATTACCAGTGTAGTGTTCTCATTAGGATTAAGTGGGGTCTTTCTCCTGCCATTTTTGCAGTTTTCCTCGCTTTCTCTTCGCTCGAAATTAGGTTTTTGGGAAGGCGCTTTTCCGTCTATCTACAAAGATACTCTCGCTCAGCTGTTTTACCTCTTTCCCCATAAATATCATGACTCCGAGACACTTATCTATATTGGGGTATTTGTTTTGGGGTTAGCTCTAGTTGGGCTTTGGAGCTTCAGAAAGAGAAAAGAAGTTTGGATACTGGGGTTGATCGCAATGTTCTCGTTAAGTGTTTCGTTTGGCGCGAATGAAATTTTTTACAAAATATACTATGTGCTTCTCTCTGTATTTCATTTCATGCGTGCCCCTTTGAGAATCTGGATTTTGTTTATTATCAGTATGGGGATTTTGAGTGGTTTTGGAATGGAATATTTAACAACCCGATTTTCTCGACTTAAGAATTATCTATTTGTGGGACTGACAGTATTGACGCTGATTACTTTTGTGATCTATGCCAAAGATTATTTTCACTTAGTTGATTACGATAAAGAAGAATCAAGACTTTTAGATATCATTCCTAATGATGGGAATCGCGTCTATTGTTTGAACAATTGTTTGTTTACACCAGAAGTAATGAAAAAAGGTTACCAGTTGGCCAGTGGTGGGGAAGTGGTTATGCTTAAGAATTATTATGATTACGTAAGGGCAGCGGGGGGTTATAAGTTTGACGGGTACTCCCTTTCCGTTCCGCCGTATCAAATATTTGGTGAAGAGAGTATCTATTTTGAAAAACAAAGCCCAAATCCAGAACTTTTGGGCAAGCTAAATATTAAATACGTTGTCGCCCCTTATGAGTTAATAAACCCTGGTTTAAAACAAATAGGATTGGAAGGTAGATATTTCGTGTACGAGAATTTGGCGGTTTTACCAAGATCTTACCTTGAAAATTCCTTAACACCCCTAATCATCAAAAAATATACTCCTAACGAAGTGACTGTTAGCTTAACAGTGGGGCAAGATGAGAGGTTAGTATTAGCAGATTTGTATTATCCAGGATGGAAAGTTTTTGATAATGGACTGAGGAAAGAAATTGAGGCAAAGGATAACGTTGTTAGAGCGGTTAATCTAGAAAAGGGTACTCATGAAGTCACTTTCCGATACGAATCTGATTTAGGCAAAATAGGATTATTGCTAAGTTTGTTAAGTCTTGTCTTTTTTCTAGGTGTGAGTTATAGAAGATTGAAGTTACGCTTCTAGGGCTAGGTCAGCATCAACCATCATTTTGACTAACTCTTCGAAGGTGACGGAAGGTGTCCAACCAAGTTTCTTTTTTGCCTTTGAAGAGTCTCCAACCAACAGGTCTACCTCAGCCGGCCGGAAAAATCTTGGGTCGACTTTTACGTAGTCTTTGTAATCTAGACCGACATGCCCGAAAGCGAGCTCACAAAATTCCTTGACACTATGTGTCTTCCCAGTGGCTATGACATAGTCATCTGGTTTATCTTCTTGGAGCATTAGGTGCATCGCCTTAACGTAGTCTCCGGCGTAACCCCAGTCTCTCTTGGCTTCTAGATTACCTAGAGACAAATCGTTGACCTTTCCCAGTTTGATTTTGGCGATGGTATTAGTAATTTTCCGAGTTACGAATTCAAGCCCTCGGCGAGGAGATTCGTGATTAAAAAGAATACCGTTGCAGGCAAACATTTCATAACTCTCTCTGTAATTGACAGTCATGTAGTGTCCATAAGCCTTGGCACTGCCGTAAGGCGAACGAGGATGGAAAGGTGTCTCCTCAGTTTGGGGAACTTCTCTGACTTTGCCAAACATTTCTGAAGAAGATGCTTGATAGAACTTGATCTTTTTGTTTACCAGCTTAATTGCTTCAAGTAATCTGACAACCCCGAGTCCAGTAATTTCACCAACATTTACGGGTTGGTTCCAAGATAATGCCACGAAACTGATGGCGCCTAGGTTATATACTTCGTGAGGCTGAGTTACTTCCAGAGCGGCGACTAGAGATGATTGATCGAGCAGATCGCCTTCGATGAGATCAATGAAAGGAAAGTTTTGTTTGATTTTTTCAATCTTGGGATTATTTTGCCCGCGAACTAGTCCGTAAACCTTATAATTAAGAGAGTTTAAATGCTCGGCCAGGTACTGACCGTCTTGACCAGTAATGCCTGTAATCAATGCTGTTCTCATTACATAAGTCTAACATAGAAATTATTCTTTCGTCAAAAGGTTCTCGTAATCAGGGATTATGGCTCAGATTTGGTATACTTAGTTCGCTAATGGTAAACTTAATTCGAAAAAACCCTACTGCAAGTTGCCTCTGTTTACTTCTTGTCTTTTCTCTTTGGAAGGTTATAAATACAAACGCAGGGATTGTTTCCCTTGAGCCTGACGAAGCAAACCATATTGAGGTAGTCCGTTCTCTTAGGGAATCTTTTATCCCAAGATATTTCGGTATCCCTTTTTTCTACGGACCGCCACTTTTTATGTATCTTAGTCTCCTAGTCTCTTTTTTCACCAGGGATGACTTTTTATCCGTTAGGCTAGTCTCACTTCTTATGGCGACCCTTACATCGGTGGTTATTTTTTTCTATCTAAGGGAAAAAGTTAATACTATCGTTGGGTTAATAGGCGGTGCTTTTTATAGCTTAGCCCCATTGATTGTTTTTTATTCTCGGGTCGGACTGATCGAAACAACGCTTGGTTTTTTCAGCTTTTTGTTTTTCTACCTTTATGAAAAAGCAATAAACCAAAAGAGATATAGTTTGTTTTTGTTAGCTGGTGTCACTTTAGGTTTGGCTCTCCTAACTAAACTGACGGCTTTGGTTTTATTTCTTATCCCAGGGTTGTATATACTGCTAAAACTTATTATGGTCTTTAGGAAAAAGGAGCCCTTAGATGCCCACGTTTTCCTCGGGACAATTTTAACGGGTTTAATTGCTGGTAGCATTGTTTTGCCTATACTTAGTTTTTATTACTTCTCTGAGAGCGTTTTTTTCAAAGAACAGGTCAAATATATTCTAAGCTACGGACCTAAAGCCGTCTCACTTGGGGAGATTGTTTTGGGTAGCGAAAAGTTTGTACGGATGTACTCTTGGGGAACACTACTATTCCTCCCGTTTGGTTTGGTGAGTGTAGCAAAAAACAAAAAGTTTCTTTTATTCAACCTAAGCTTTTTAAGTTTGCTTTTTGTCTTGCTGCGTAACCCTTTGTCAGTCGAAACTCTTCGATACTATGTTTTCTTCACCCCCTTTTTGTCGATTCCTTTAGCAGTAGGGGTGTGGCATGCTCTGAGGTTTGTGAGGTATAGACCTTTAATGTTAGTTATTTTTATCTCACTGCTGTTACCTTTTAGCGCCAAGGCTTTTCTTGGTTCAACTCATAGTGCAATCAAAGACACCGCACTATACTTGAAAGAAACTGCCCAGGATAAGTGGATTTATTATAATTATTGGCCGACCACCTTTGTTGTTTATACTGCTAACTTTAAAGGAACTTGGCTTAGTGGGAATAAGTTTGATACAGCGGCTTTCGCTGGTGGCGTGGGTAGCAAGTTCGAAAAAATAGACCAGCCTTCTTTAGCCACTCTAAAGAGTGATGGGGGTATCGTTGTCCTCCGGGACCCGTTTATTTTCGGAGAAAAATTTGGCCGAAAGGCTCTGGGGGAGATTATTAGCCAAAAAAGTGTAAAATTAGCTGAGTTTACCGACACAACGGCTTACTACCCACACCTTTTGGCAGGGGAACGTTTTAGTGTTTATCAAGTGACTCCTAACGATCTTGAAGGAGTGAACGAAACTGATTATGTTGAATAAAATACTTTTTGTGATAGGAACCAGGCCAGAAGCAATTAAAATGGCTCCGGTTATCAACGCGTTCAAACGTTATCCCAAGGTCGATAGGAAAGTCTTGATAAGTGGTCAGCATGAAGATCTTGTCAAGGATGTGCTAAAACTTTTTGATATCCCTTTTGACCATGATTTGAAGATAATGGTGCCTAATCAAAGTTTAACTCAATCTTTTTCAAAAATAGTTCTGGGTTTGGATGAGTATTTAAAATCAGAAGGCCGTCCTGACTTAATCTTGGTGCATGGCGATACCCTCACTGCCCTGGGAGCATCTTTAGTCAGCTTTTTTAATCAGACTACTCTAGGCCACGTTGAAGCTGGATTGCGTACTTATGTCAAATACGACCCTTTCCCAGAGGAAATTAGTCGATGTCTGATAGACTCAATTAGTGATTTCCATTTTGCTCCGACTGAGAGAGCTTACGACAATCTCATTAAAGAGGGGAAAAATCCTGATAGGATAGTAGTTACCGGGAACAGTGTCATTGATGCCTTGCTCTATGTTTCTAGAAAAGACCTACCGTTTGAGAATAAGGCACTTGAAAAAGTTGACTATTCCAAAAAGTTGATTTTGGTTACTACACACCGAAGAGAGAGCTTCGGTACAACTCTTGAAGGGATACACCAAGCTATTTCACAAATAGTCCAAAATTTTGACGTCGAGGTGGTATTTCCGGTTCATCCCAATCCTAATGTGAGAAAGTCTGTTGAGAAAAACCTGACCAACTTAAAGGGAGTCCATTTAGTAGAACCTTTGTCATACCGGGATATGGTGGGAGTACTCAAAAAGTCTTATCTTGTGCTAACTGATTCAGGGGGTCTTCAAGAAGAAGCTCCTGCTCTCGGTAAACCGGTCTTAGTGCTTCGCAAAACGACTGAGCGGCCTGAAGGAATCGAAGCAGGAACAGTGCGTCTTGTTGGAACTAACAAAGAGGATATAATTAGAGAGACAAGGAAGTTATTAGAAGACTCTGTTGCGTATAAAAAAATGTCTCAGGCTGTTAATCCCTATGGTGATGGTAGCGCATCAGAAAAAATAGTTGCGTTTGTTTTAAAAAACTATGACAAATAACAAAATTGGTTTAGTCCTTCCCATGTATAACGAGGAGGGAAATGTCGAGAGCCTGATTGAGGCTTTGTCTATGGTTAGGCAAAATCATTCTTTGGACTTGTTAGCTATCTGCGTGAACGATGGTTCAGCAGACGACACCTTAAAGCTGCTACAAGAAGCGTCTACAAAGTATAACTTTGTCCGTTTGGTCAACCATGGGAAAAACAAAGGTTTGGGACAAGCCATAAGAAGTGGTATTGGCAAAGCCTTGGAACTAAAAGTTGATTTAATCGGTTTTATGGATGGTGACCTGACTCATGACCCGAACGATTTGCCTAAATTTGTAGCTAAGGTAAATGAAGGTTACGACTTTGTCATTGGGTCACGTTTCATCAAAGGTGGGGGAATGGTGCAAGTACCGCTTTTTCGACAATTATTTAGCATTTTTGGCAACCTTGCTGCAAGGTTTATTTTGCGAGTTCCTGTTCGAGATTGTACAACAGGATATCGGGTAATAAAAAGAGAAGTCTTTGAGAAAATTAAGTTGGAGGAACCTGGTTTTGGAATACAGTTGGAAGAGGTTGTCAAAGCTTATGCGGCTGGTTTCAAAATAGGAGAAGTACCCATAATACTAGGTAACCGAGTACATGGTAAATCGAAAATGTTTTATGGCTATGATCTGGTAAAAAATTACTTAATTCTATTTAGAAAGTCTCTTAAATGGTTAAAAGAAATTGATAAAAAATAAACTAGTTTTTAGTAGCCTTTTTTTATTTAGCGCGACTTTTGTCGGAAATATTTTCAACGCCGCTTACAATTTCATTATGGCTAGGTTTTTGGGGCCAGCCAACTATGGTGATCTAATGGCTTTGATTTCCATTCTTTACATTTTGACCTTTCCCTCAACAGTTTTAAGTAATATCGTGACCAAGTTCTCGGCGATTTTTATTGCTCACGAAGACTACAAAAAACTTCACTATTTGTCTGATTTTTTGACTAGAAAGATAATAATCTTCGGTCTGGTTGTAATAGTTGGTTTCGCCATTTTTACACCTTTTCTAGCCCAGAATCTAAAAATAACTCATACCTGGGCATTGTTTTTGGTAAGTGTGTTGGCAACTCTGGTGTTCTTGGTTACGCTTAACTTTGGTTTGTTAACGGGCGTGCTAAAGTTTAAGTCTCTCGCGGCTGCTAGCATAGCCTGGCCCGTGATTAGGCTCGCCTTTTCCGTAGGATTGATACTTCTTGGTTTTTCAGTCACTGGGGCCATTGTAGGATTCGTTCTCGCAACGGCTATTACCTATATCCTCACCCTTTACCCAATGCGTTTTTTAAACTACTTCAAGGAAAAGCACATTTCTCTCAACTGGGCACAAGTAGGGGGTTATTCTCTTCCAGCGTCACTTTCGATACTCGGACTGACTCTTCTGACTAACACTGATATTTTGCTGGTGAAAGCTTTTTTCTCTAGTGATGAAGCAGGAGCCTACTCAGCCGTGTCGCTTCTCGCGAAAATAATTCTCTTCCTCTCATTACCAATTGTAAATATGATTTTTCCCGTGATTACTCAGGCATACGAAGCTAAAAGAAATTTCAGCCGTATCTTTCTCATTGCGTTAGGATTAATAACAGTCTTATCAGGAGGTACATTGGGATTTTTCCTGTTGTTTCCTGAATTTAGCATTAGCCTGCTGTTCGGCAAGTCTTATCTTGGCGCTAGTCTTTATGTGGGGAGAATGAGTATATTCATTTTCGTTTACGCGCTGGTTTATCTATTTATAACCCTATGGTTGTCTATTGGAAGGCTAAAATTTGCCTTGGTTTCGGTGGTCGGGGCTTTGGTTCAGGCCATACTTATTTATTTATACCACTCAGATCTTAATCAGGTTATCGATATTTCAGTCTACACCTGCTTAGGCTTGCTATTCTTAAACGTGGTCTACTACTTGTATAGTTTTAGAGGAAAGTTTAGATGAAGAGGCTGGCTGTCTTGAACTCTGACAAGATTATTATTTTGGGTTTGGTTCTAGTGTCCCTACTTAAATTCGCAGATTTAAGTGGTGGTTTTGTTCTAGCCGAACCAGACACAGTAACCCATATTGAAATAGTCAACAATTTTCGAGATAAATTGTATCCTATGTGGAGTGGTCTTGGTTGGTATTTTGGTTTACCTCTTTACATGTTTCTTGGCTATCTGGTGGATTTGGTGTTAAATAATACGAGCCTGAGTTTGATAGTGGTTTCTATTCTCGCATCAATTGGTCTAAACCTTGGTATTTATTGCTACGTTGCCCGAAAAATAAATAGGACTGCCGCATTGTTTGCTGCCCTTGCCTTTTTGTTGTCCCCGAGCGCGATTTTTTATTCTCGGATGGGTTTGATTGAAATGACGGTAATGCTTTTTGCGTTCCTATTCCTATTTTTGTTCGATCTTGGGGTTAGACACAAAAACTGGAAGTTAATTATTTTAGGGGGTATTTCTTTAGGAGCAGGAATTCTAACTAAGTACACGGCCCTCATCTTTTGCCTTGTCCCAGTGATTTATTTTGCGTTTGAACTTTTAAAAAACTTAGTTATACAAAAAACCAAATTTGTCAAAAAGCTCTCTTGGCTAACCTTTCCTTTTTGGTCGTCCGTTTTAACGGGTGTTTTGGCCATAATTATTCCGCTGCCGGTCGTTGCTTATTTCCTAATTGTTGATCCAATCCGGTTTAAGCTACTTACCAAAGCAAGTGTTTTGGAATCGCCTGAATTTTGGGGTCCTGTTGGGATCCATTTTTACTTTTCAGAATATGCTCAGCAACTTAGCTTTTTGGTAGGTAGTGTGATGTTAATCGCTGCCCTGCTGGGTATAGTTTATATATATGTGGAGAAGAAGTCGGAGTGGGTGTTATTTCTAACCGCAATGCTAACTGCTGGGTTCTTTGTGGTAAAGCGTAATCCCTACCCACGGTATTTTGTGATTTTAATTCCTTTCTTTGCGATTCTTGCAGGTCTAGGTGCTTACTTCTTATACAAACTCATAACTTTCAACCTCCGAGGTTACAAAGCTATCAACCTCGGAGGTTGTCTGCTTCTGTTTGTTTTGCTCTCTATTCCCGAGGCCTACTATAGCTTTGCTTCGGCTAATCACCAATTAGTCGAAGACACTGCCAATTATTTGAAAAAAGTAAATACGCAATCGAAACCTGTTTTTTCGACCTACTGGCCAAATCTATTCGCTTATGCGGGGACGGGGGAGAGAACTAGTTGGTTGACTGATTCCGCTTGGGATGTCGGGGCGTTTGGCAAAAATTGGCCTGAAGGACTAAACTCATTGCAGGTCCTGATAAAGGAGGGCGGATACGTGATTATTGAAGATCGTTATTCTAACTACTTGTGGGATGAGATGGACAGGGTGGCCAAAGTCACGTCAAACGTCCGAAAACAACCCTCTGAGCTAATTGCTAAAACAAAAGAACCAATTATGGTTATAAAGGATAATCGGCCTAACTTTCCTTATTTTTCCAACACATGGGAGAATACTATAAAGATATATGAGTATCGGTAAGCAAGCTCTAAAAGGCGTAATCTTTGTTACCTTGAGCAACAACATTGTGTTTCTCTTTAGCTTTGTGGCTAACAATATTATTTTGGCTAGATTACTGCCAATCGAAGCTTTTGGTCAGTTTGCACTTGCCACTTTTTTTGTAAGTCTGGTGGGTAGGGTCAGAGAGCTTGGTTTTGACTATGCGGTGGTGCACGCAAAACAAGATTTGGTAAAGATAGGATCAGTTTATCTGACCTTACAGATTTTGCTAGGAGTGCTTGTGGCTATACTCACAGTACCAGCTTCACTTCTCGTTTCAGAGTTTTACGGAGTTGAGGTTGGTTTAGCCACCTTGCTACTCGGTTTCGGTTACCTGATTACCAATATTTATAACAGCCTGAATGCCCTTTTTGATAAGGAATTGCGTTTTCAGGAAAGTGCTGTTATAGGTGTTGTGAGCACTGCGGTATCGATTTTGGGTATGGTTATCATGGGTCTAGGAGGTTATGGTTTATGGAGTTTGATTATCGGGGGAATTCCAGGGTCTATTTTAGGACTACTACTCCTTTTCGCTAAATTAAAATTTTCCTACCATTGGGACTTGGACCCCGAAATTGTTAAGTGGTTTTACAGCTTTGGTCCGTGGTGGCACTGGTTTATCTCCGCGACAGCCTCTCTCTTGGTTTTTCAGTTTGACAATTTTATAGTCGGTAATATTGTTGGACTTAGTGTTCTAGGATTTTACACCAGAGCATATAGCTGGGCAACTATGCCTACAAGCCGGATTACGGCTATCATTTCCAAGGTGGCTTTTCCAGTCTACGCTAGGTTACAAGAGGACAAAGAAAAATTATCCAAAGCTTTTAGTCTTACTCTTTCCACAATCGCCTTACTGACGATTCCTTTGAGTTTGGTTAGCGTATTGGTGATAAGAGAAGCCATCTTAGTCTTAGTTGGGGAAAAATGGCTAGACATGATCCCACTCTTCTATTTACTTCTTGGTTATATGCTACTTCGACCAATATTTGATGACGCTGGTGCCTTGCTTACTGCGGTCGGGAAGCCCAAAATTATAAATACCGCTCAGTTGATACAAAGTGGGGTTATGATCTCGGTGACTACCTTGTTGGTTTATCTTTATGGCGGAATAGGCGCGCCGATTGGGGTGGGAATTGTGATGATGGCTGGGGTCGGTTACCTTTACAGGCATTTGTTGGCAGTTGTTGATGTAAATCCGCTTAAGATCTTTTTGGTTCCAAGTTTTTGTGGATTAGTCTCACTGGTTGTGACCTTTTATCTAAAAAAGTTTTTTTTCTTATCCTTCGAACCTTTGATAACTCTTATATTGACTGGGATGAGTTTCAGTGTTTGTTACATCGGACTGATAGTGGCCTTAAAGGGAAGAAGTATTTACAAACAAATGATTGATTTTCGGAAGGTATTTGTTGAATGATAAGCGTGATAATCCCCACCTATAAGAGAAAAGATAAATTAAGGCAGACTTTGGAGTCTGTCCTTAATCAGAGCATAAAAGATTATGAGGTAATCGTGGTTGAGGATGGGTCAAACGATGGGACAAAGGAGATGGTTACCGAGCTTCGTGACACACACAAGAATCTTAGTTATTTCTATCAAACCAACAAGGGTCCGGCCGCTGCTCGGAATCAGGGGATAAGTAAAGCCAAGGGCGAAATAATTGCTTTTACTGATGACGACTGCGTGGTCCCGAGAGATTGGCTGGAAAGATTGCTCGCGGGCTTTAAGAAACATCCCGAAGTAGTAGGAGTTGGCGGGAAGCTAGAAGCCAGCGAGGATGAACTAAAAAAGAATGTCTATGCCCGCTACGAAAAATACATGAGTTTGAAAGCTTATGGAACCGGCGAAAAAGAGGTTATCGGAGGATTTGATTGCCCAGCCGGGGGGACTAATAATCTTGCTTACAAGAAAAAAGTTCTTGTTGAGGTTGGGGGGTTTGATGAGACTTTCCCTGTGGCTGCCGGGGAGGATGCAGACATCAAAAAGAGAATTACAGACAAAGGGTATAAGATTTTGTATCTTCCCCTGAAGGTGGAACACCACCAAGATTATTATTTCGGAGGATTTTTGAAGCAAAGTTACAATCGGGGTATTGGGTCGTACCATTTTCAAAAGAAATGGTCCCAACCTCCCACCAAACTAGAAATATATAAACAAATGTTGTTACTTGCGATTAAATCTAAATTTAATTTACTCGTCAAACCACAGAAGTTTTTTGTGCTGCTAGACTTTATCTTCCAGTGGCAGGAGTACCGAGGAATGTTAAAGCATGTTAGTTAGTTTGTTTGGGAATCTGAGAACGTTAGATTGGGCAAGTCCGAGTATGGACCGTTACTCTCAAGAGTTGTTTAATGGCCTTACCAGAAAAGGGATTGAGTCTACGCTTTTTGAACCAGCTCCGCCATTTTACGCCTCATTGCTACCTTCGAAAGTAAAGTTTAGTTATCTTCGCTATGATTTCTATCCAAAATTTGCTCGTTCAAAGGCCACGGACATAAACCATATCACAGATCACAGTTACGCTCAGCTTGCTAAGTTTCTGCCACCTAAGAAGACCGTAGTCACTTGCCACGATCTGATACCGCTCCACTATGAAAAAGATGATTTCGCGCTTTCTAAATTCAAAGAAAGTGTGAAATACCTTTCCCAAGTTGGTTTGGTGATTGCGGATTCCCAAGCAACTAAAAAAGATTTAGTGGAGTCCTTAGATATTGATCCTAATAAAATCAAAGTGATTTACCTTGGAGTAGGTGACGTTTTTAAGAAGCTTGGCGAAGATGTAACCTCAAAGTTTGTTACCAAGTATAATTTACCCCAAAAGCCCAAAATACTTCATGTAGGTAATAATTTGGCCTACAAGAACTTGGGTGGTCTGCTAAAGGCTTTAAAAATACTTGAGGATAAAGGCATTGATTTTGTTTTTATTAAAGTTGGCCCGGATATCAAACGAGAAAAAATCCAATTCGCCGCGGACAAGTATGCGCATATAGATAGTATTGAGGAGGAGTTACTACCAGCGCTTTATAGTAGTGTTGATGTTTTGGCTAGCCCTAGTTTGGTGGAGGGTTTTGGGTTCCCCACGTTGGAGGCGATGGCTTGTGGGACCAGTGTCGTGGTTTCCAAGGGAACGTCCTTAGAAGAAATAGCGGGTTTTTGCGGAATTTATGTTGAACCCGCCAGCCCTGATTCTATTGCTGAAGGGTTGCTAAAAGCTCTGAGTCTCAGCAAATCAGATAGGCTTGACTACGGAGACGCAGCGATAAAAAGAGCTTCCGGATTTAGTTGGGAAAAAACGCTTTTGGGTGTTATCGAGGCCTATCAGGAGCTGGCTCATGATTAAAGTTTTGATATCTTCTCATGCTTATATAGTAGGTCTTAACCAGCAAAAACTTGAGTCCCTGGCCAGAAATAAAGATCTGGAACTCTCCTTACTTGTTCCAAAGAAATGGCGCTCTGTGCTGCGAGAAATCTCACTCGAAAAGGTTGACGACCCAGGATACAGTATTTACCCTACAGCAGCATTTTTCCAAGGAAAGAATGATCGATTCTTCTACAATCCCTTTGACCTTTTAAAAGTATTTCACAGTGTAGGGCCAGATGTTGTCCATATTGAAGAAGAACCCTGGAGTGTTGCCTGTCTAGAGCTTATGCTCGCAGCCAAGCTCTTCGGTGCTAAGGCACTTTTTTTCACTTGGGAAAATTTGTCTAGGTCGCACAAGACCTGGTACGGCCTGATTGAGCGGATCAACCTTTTCTTAGCCGACGGCGCGATTGCCGGAAATAGTGAGGCGAAAGTAGTCTTAGAAACAAAAGGATTTAGAAGACCAGTCATTGTTCTTCCCCAGCTGGGCATTGATCTTGAAACATTCAAAAAAACCAATCCAGAAAAAGTGAAAAAAGAGCTCGGGCTAAAGGGGTTTGTAATTGGGTTTGTTGGTCGGCTTGACCCACAAAAGGGAATTAAAGACCTTGTAACAAGCGCACAAAAACTTAGCTTCGATTGGCAGTTGTTTATCGTGGGGAACGGGCCATTGAAAGAATGGGTGGAAACAGAATCTAAAAAAGACCCTAGGATGCTCTATTATGGGGTCGCGGACCACTCTGATATGCCCAAGCTATTTAACGCGATGGACGTGTTCGTTTTGCCATCAGTAAGTACTGAGGTTTGGAAAGAACAATTTGGTCATACCTTGATTGAAGCCATGGCCACGCAAGTTCCCGTAATCGGCTCAAATAGTGGAGCCATCCCAGAGGTAATAGGAGAAGCAGGTCTTATTTTCAAAGAAGGAAACGTAGAAGACTTAAGTGAAAAAATTAAGCAGGTGTACGAAGATAAAAAACTCCGAAAAGATTTATCATCAAAAGGTTTAGAAAGAGTTAAAAACCATTACACCCACCAAGAAATAAGTTCCCAAACTCTCCCCTTCTACAAATCCTTATAACCTAGTTCTAACCCCGAAAAAGATCCTACAAGTAAACTTTATTTTTTGATAGTGTAACAAAGAATCGAGCGGTATAGTATGTCGCAAATGCAACGCTAATATGCCACAAAAAGTGAGTTCCAACACCGTTTATTGGACATATTGTTAAATCAAAATATCTCATTAAAATTCCTAGTGAGTAAGAAATGACGATCGGAAATATTCCATTCACCATCTTACCGACTCTCCTGTATGCCCAAGATGATAATGCAAGAATGAATAGTATGTTAAATAAATGAAATGTAGGCATGCCAAAAATAAAAAGGGGCAATTCCATAGCTCTAAAACCAATTTGAATAATAAATAATGTTAGAGGTGTTCCTATACGAATAGCTGTACTCTTACTCAAAAAGCTTGTAAACGAATATAGAGAATAGAATACAAAAAAATAGATTGGTAGCAAGTCGAACAAAGCTGTATATACATTATTGAATGCGTGGTAAACTGTACTTCCGAGACCGATTAGCATTACAAGTATTATTAAAAGATTAAACCTGAAGCCACTGAGGTTATACTTTTTATAAAGTCTGTAGATAAGATATGTTGCTATAAAAAATGCTATGTTTGAAACTGTATCAACTGGTTCAGATATTAAACCCCAGGCTTTCTCACAACGATCAGGAAGGGAAGCATATAGATTAAGATAACTTTGCCAGAAGTTCATATTGGAATTATATCTGATTCATCGCCTTTTTTCTGGCGCTTCTCTAATAAACCCTGTTCTTAATTTACGAATGCAACTTAAATATAGGAGAAAGTTTCCACCTGTCCCCGCTACTGTTCACCGAAGGTGCATCCCTCATTGGGAACATCAAGAATAGATTGATATAACGGTCTAATCTGATAATAATAGTTCGAGTTTTTTGGTAATTTATTTAGTCTTAGTTTTTTAGAACCCGATTGAGACTTCGAACCAATTGACTTTTTGTTTGTTATTCCAGGTAATAAATTCATATGAAATGTCCAAATTGCCAAACAGAAATGGAAAAAGGATCTTTGGTAGATAACGGAGCAAGATGGCAAAAGAAAGAGATTAAAAAGGGTTTTATAGATACAGGTGGTGAAATTGTAGTTGCATATAGGTGCCCTAAATGTAAAAAGGTTGAATTGGTCACAGAATAAGTCTCTCTTCGCTATAAATTACTCTTAATTTCTCTAACCAAGCTAGAGTTGGTTCAAACTGACATTCATTCGGGTCACATTCTTGCTTTTGGATTGTTTAAGTTTCAAAATCCTTATGTGTCTACCTAACACACACCAGGTGTGTACAATTTTCCTAGGTGATCTATCTGTATCACTTCCCAGGTGATCGTGCCTATACTGTAATTGTTTAGTGAAATGTTCTTTACTATCTGTTATTATTACACCAGAGGAGGTATATGTGAAAGTTTCGATATTTGCAGATTACTCAAACCAATGGGTAGCAGTTAAACAAGACCTTAGCAAAGTTTACTACTCTGGAAAAACTTTTTCGGAGGTGTATAACGAAATAGAAAAACGGTATAAAAAAGTTGACTTAATGTTAATGTATGTTCCTCCTATTGACCAATTTATAGCGCCTCATGAGTACTCTTGAAGTTACTTATACACCTATGCCTAGGAAAAAACCTGATGGCACCCTAAAAGAAGTTTTCCTTCCCTATTTAAAGATATACCTCTCATATAAACATAATCTAAATAAAATACCAATTCCTTGCTTATTAGATTCTGGGGCTGATATGAACTTATTTCCTGCACAGTGGGGTGAAACTGTAGGCATCAAAATTAAATCAGTAGAGAGTGAGAAAATCAGTGGTATTGGTATGACTGAGATATACGGATATAAGCATAAGGTTAAATTGTTTGTCGTGGGAGGTAAGAGCTTTGAATCTGAAGTTTACTTCTGTTATTCTCAGCAGATGCCGCTACTAGGCAGAAACGGATTCTTCGACAAGTTTAAACAAATAACCTTCTTCGAAACAGTAAAAAAAATCATACTTGATTATTAAGGCTTTATTTTGTAACCAGTAATGAGAGGGGTTGAATTGCTTGGGTTTTAGGATGTCTTGGAATAAACACAAACCAAAAATTAGAAATCGAAACGGTAGCCCATGATGTTTTCCTGGTCGTAAAATTTTTTCGCCCCTAGGACTTCACTTATTAATAACTCCGCGTCTCCCAAAGTTTTGTTTGAACCTTCCCTGAAAAAATGTTTATGAATCAAAATATATTTGACCTTAAGGTCAGTGAAAGTTTTTCTAACTAGTTCCTTGTTATGTCATCCTTATCCGGGACCCGGTCAGGTTGGGCAATGTATTTTAGTAACGGAATCGTTTTATAGTAAAAGACATTTTGGATTGGTAGCCGGGCCACCGTACCTCGGAAAATCTTTTTCTCATGTCCTGATTGGTAGAACTGAAGCGTACCGACAGGGCCGAAGCCAAATAAAAAGTTACCTGTATTCCAGCCAACCGGGATATCCAGAACACTGAAATCAGTGGGATCAGCTTTTATCTGCGAATAGACTTCTGGAATAGTCATATCTGTAGTGGGCAAGGGCGTGGGAATATATTCGATCAAAATAAAGGTAATAGTAAGGGCAACAAAGGCGTACCCTGCTACCCGTATGCGTATCTTAGTCAAAATGAAAGATACGCTGAAACCCACCAAGGTGGCTAATCCGAGCATAGTCAACGGTTGAAAACGCATCGGTTCCTGAATTCCTCCGATGAGGGGGAGTAGCTGATAAATGATAAAGGGCAAGGGTATTTTCGTATCATTGCCGAAAAAGTGAAGCCATGGACCCAAGCTTAGGATAAAGAAAGCTCCTGAGATAAGTATAAACAAACCAATTAGAAGCCTTTTCTTAAGAAAATCTATTTTGTATAGATAAATACTGACCCCAGCTAGAAATAGGGTTGTGTAGCCTAAGTAGAGTGTGGATTCCACGGAGCGTACCAACCCTGTTCGAGAAAAAATACCTAGAAAAGGATTAGTGGGCGCGGGGTGTAGGAAGTAGTAAATATCAGCTGACCAAAGACTTTGGACATATAAAGGTACTTCAGGCTTAAAGCCCTTAGAAATGGTATATAAGGCCAAAATGAACATGGGTGAAAAGATGATAATAAAGCTAACTCCAAAAGTAAGTAAGAGCTTTAGGTGTTTAAGATTAAATACGTCCCTAAATTTAAAGATGAAAAAATAAGCTATTACTAGACCGCTTAGAGCCATGTTAAAGGAGCCGTAAGTCAGGTCGTTTAGTCCCTGCAGTCCCAACACTAGTCCAGCAAGAAGGGCATAGCGGTATTTTTTTTCCTCAAAGGCCTTTAACAAAAACAAAATAAGCAGGGGACTAAACCAGATAGTTGTAAGGTTGGTGTGATTGTCCATGGCTTGAGCCAAGACATAAGGGAAGAAAGCGTACACAGTTCCGCTGATTAACCCAGCCAATTTGGACTTAGTCAAATACGCTACCAGTAGAAACGAATTCAGCCCGGAAAGAACAAAAGAAAGAAAGAAAACAATGTTTGAGGCCGCTATTAGACCAAACAAATACTGGAAGGGGAGACTGATAAAGGCGTTTACAAAAGTGTGGATGTCAAAAGTTCGATTGATTACCTGCGGATAATAAATGTAATCAGTAAATATTGGATTAATGTGAGCGTCAAAAAGGGAATACTTAAACCACCAGAGAAGCCACACATGAGTGGGGGCGTCCTCTTCCCCGCCAGGGATGTGTGATGAGAAATTTAAGATCAAGGGATAGGTAAAGACAATGGCGATAACTAGGTAAAAAAGAATAACCGGTAGATAGGACTTAACTAAAGGCTGTAATTTCACAACCCTAAGTATAACGGTAATGAGGCAGTTATGAAAAGGTTGTTTGTTGTTAAGAGAACTGCTGGAATATGATAAAGTAATGGGTACATGAAGATATTGATGATTAATGATTCCTTAAAGCCTAGTGGCGGGGCTGAAGAGGTCTTTTTGGACGAAGCAGCTGGGTTGGAAAAAAGAGGCCATCAGATAATTCTTAGAGATGAACAAAACTTACACCTAGGATCCTTTGCAAGTGAAACATTTGATTTGATCAGCCTCCACAATGTCTTTGATCCCGATTTGTATGAAAAGTTAGTGAGTATTGCCCCAACGATTCACTATGTCCATGACCACCGAACTTACTCCGTAGGCTCTAGCCGTTATCATTTCAGGAGTAACGAGATTTGCACTGCTCCCCTTGGACTAACCCATAATCTTTCCTATGCTTACCTGGAGAAATGTGCGAGCCGTAACTTGCTCAAATTAATTACCGAAACATTTAGAAAGAAACGACTGCTTAAGATTCATAATCAGCTTAAGAAGGTAATTGCCAACAGTAACTATGTCAAAGATCAGTTGGTAAAAAACGGAGTCAATAAAGACCTCATCGAAGTTGTTTATCCCTCTAGAGCAGAATATAGGGTTGAAGGACAAGTTACAACAGACAAGCCGGTGGTTCTTTTCGCCGGGCGACTTTTTGTGGAAAAAGGGGCAGAGTACGCTATCAGGGCGATGCAAAAGGTGGGAAATGCCTACCTTTGGATATTGGGGACAGGTTGGGATGAAAGTCGTTTGAAGACTATGGTCAAAGAGCTCAACTTAGAAACAAAAGTCAAGTTCCTTGGTTGGTTGGACAAAAAAGAGATTGGTAAGATTTATGAGGCTGCAACGGTGGGAGTAGTACCTTCTATCTGGCCCGAGCCTTTTGGATTGAGTGGGACTAACTTCATGAGTTTGGGAAAGCCGGTAGTAGGATTTGATTCCGGTGGCATAAAAGAGTGGTTGACTGATGGCGAAACTGGTTTTTTGGTCAAAAGACTTGATGTACAAAGCCTTGCCAGCTCTATTAACACTCTTTTGGAAGACGACACGCTAAGAAAAAAAATGGGTGCTAGGGCTAAAGCAGTGTTTGAAGAAAAATTTAGTCTTAATGTTCATTTGGACAAGATGGAGCAGGTTTTCTCGGAGGTGGTTAAATGAAAGTTGGCATTGACGCTAGAGTTTTGGGGACGCAAAGAGCCCTAGATGTCTACCTGCGCAACATTTTAGTTTCCTATCCCAAGACACGTCCCGAAGATCAGATCACTCTACTAGTTAGTAACGAAAGCCAGAAAACCTTGGTTCCCAAAGATAGATTCCAATTTAGACTCGTTCCAGCGTCCCACACCTTTATTGAACATTTTAACTTCAAGAAAAACATCGTTGACTTTGATGTTTTTTGGCATCCCGATAACCGCGAATTTATTAACTGTATTTCTAATAGCGTTGTAACTATTCACGATTTGCTACCGATTAAGTTTCCGGAAATTGTCCTTAGTAAAGACCCATTTTTGAATTTTCGTCAAAAAGTATACTTTCGGATGCTCAAAAGCGCCTGGAAAAAAGCCAAAACGATTATTACAGTTTCCCAGAGTAGTGCTAGCGACATCGAAGAAATAATTGGCGTAAGTAAGAATAAGATAAATGTAGTTTATAACGGCGTCTCTAGGGACTTTTTCAAAATCAGGACCGATGAAGAAAAGAAAAAAGCCCAAGCAAAGTATAGGATTGAAAGCCCTTACATTTTTTACATCGGTGGTCTGAACGCCCACAAAAATGTCGCGACTCTAATAAGGGCGATGAGTCTTGTAAAGCACAAAAATATTCGGCTGGTGATAGGAGGAAAGACAGATTCTGATAACTCATCTGGTCAGAATATCTACCAAGAGATTCTAAGCCAGGCTAAGAAATTAGGAGTTAGCGATAGACTTGTTTTTAGCGGTTTTATACAAGATGAGGATTTACCCGCTATCTACCAGGGGGCGAAAGTATTCGTGTACCCGTCTTTTTACGAAGGTTTTGGTTTGCCACCACTCGAGGCTCTAGCTTCAGGGGTTCCGGTGATTTGCTCTAATAGCGCGAGTTTACCTGAGGTGGTTGGGGAAGCAGGGATTCTAATTGATCCAAATGATTACGAAGGTTTTGCTAAAGGTGTGGATAGGATTTTGGAAGACAGCAAGCTTGCAAACAGCTTGATAAATAAAGGTTTGCTTAGAGCATCTGAATTTAGCTGGGAGAAAGCTGCCGGAGACGTGTATAATATATTGATTGAGTCCTATGCTAAAAATCAGGCAAAGAATTAGGCGTACTCTTTCCTTACTCGCTGAGGATATAACCAGACACAGGCTGTTGTGGTTCTTTCTTGCCTTTTTTAGTTTTTTTTATTCAATTTGGGTTCTCACCAGACATAATTTTTTTGGAACAGATGCAGTTGATTTAGGCATTTTTGACCAAATAATCTGGAAATATTCTCAGTTTAAGGAACCTCTTAGTACGGTCAAGTTTTCCACCTATCCTGGAGTAAATATCCTTGGAGACCACTTTCATCCCATAATAGCCATCCTGTCACCGCTACTTTGGTTTTGGAATAATGTAGCAGCGATACTTATTGCTCAAGTTTTGTTGGTGGTAGGGAGTGCCTGGCCGATATATAAGATAGCCTTAGTAAAGTTTAATTCCAAAATGTTGGCTCTGGGGATGAGTGTCTCTTACCTCTCCTTCATTGGCTTACAAACACTTTTGGAATACGATTTCCATGAGGTCGCCTTTGCCTTGCCACTCCTAAGCTTCTCATTCTACTTTCTTGAACTGAAAAAACATTTCTATTTTTATGTATGTCTAGCTTTAAGCTTTTTGGTGAAAGAGGATATGCCTTTAGTTATGGCCACACTAGGAATTTGGGCTTTTTTACGCCTGCGTGAGTACAAGCTCGGACTGATTACTTTCGGTGTTTCCGGAGTCTTTTATTTCCTGGTTACTAGATTCATCATCCCTTATTTCAAAGGGGCTCCTTTTGACTACGAACACCTTGACCCCTCTGTCGGGAAGAGTACTTCTGACCTACTCTTGACTGCCGTGACAGATCCATTGCTTGTGATAAGAACAGCATTTTATGATGGGGATTGGATAAAACTTAGAACCATGCTCAACCTTGCGAGCTCCTATTTGTTTTTACCCTTGATTTCCCCAACCTCCCTGATAATGCTTATCCCGAACATCGTCAGTCGGTTTCTAACCGAATTGCCTCAAAGGTGGATAATAAGGTTTCAGTACAGTGCCATTTGGGACCCGATCTTGGCTATTGGTACGATCTACGCTATCAAAAATCTTTTATCATTTTCCAACAAGTTTCATCTCGGGCAAAAACTGTCACGGAAGGCGTTACCAATCTTAGGTTTAGCGCTGATTGCGTCCTCTCTTTACGTAACCTGGAAAATAAACGGCCCACTTACACATCGAATTTTTAACCCTAGTTTTTATAAGCCTTTAGATAGGTACGCGCAAAACTACACCCTCCTTGCCCTTATCCCCCCTGAGGCTTCGGTCATGGCTCAATCGGCTTTTGTACCGCATTTGTCACACCGAGACCAGATTTATCGCTACGACGACACAATTTTTGCTAAAAAAATCTTTCCCGATTACATTATAATGAGTACCGAGGAGCATTCTGATCCTCCCTATACCCAGGAGGACCTAACCAAAAGAGTTTTGCAGCTAAAGGAAAATACTCTCTATCAGGTACTCAGTTGGGATGGTGCTAGACTTCTCCTAAGGAAAAACAATGAAAATAACTAGATTTAATTTATTAGTGGCCTTGGTTTTTTTGGTTGGAGTTGGACTGCGGCTTTATTATTTTCTGACTCCTGATACTAAAATAAGCATGGACGAGGCCACTTACGGCGTTCAGGCGTTCCATATTCTAAAGGGGGAGAGATCTGTATTCTTTTACAATCAGCCTTATACGGGCACATTATCAGCTTACCTAGCAGCCATGCTTTTTAGTATCTTTGGCGTTAGTGATGTTTGGCTAAAGACAGTGCCGTTCATCTTTTCAGTGTTATTTTTGCTTACTACTTATTATCTTGCCTGGGAAGTGTTTAAGAACAAATATATTTGTTTAATTTCCTTACTTTTTATTTCCGTTACCTCGCCGTTTTGGGTTAACTGGACTACTCGCACCGGGACAGGTTATCCGGAGATGATGGTTTTCGGTAACCTAATATTGATACTGACTTTAAAGATAGTTTTCGCTTCTCTACCAAAAAGACAGGGGCTGTATTTCTTTCTGTTAGGCTTGTGTGCCGGAATAGGTTATTGGATACAACCGGCCATTATTTACTATGGTTTAGCTGCAATGACCATGATTTTTCTGTGGAAGCCTACTTTTTTCCTTCTGCCGACTTTTTATCTCGTTCCTCTAGGGTTCTTTCTGGGAGCTATGCCGGCTTTAATTTGGAACTTTCAAAACAGTAATTTGACCAATCGATCGTTGTTCCATAAGCCATTTGGGGTTTTGGGTTCTATTAGGGATTTCTTTCTTTTGGGACTGCCTGTGATTATTGGGGTAAGAAAACCTTTTTCCGAAACCGATTTCTTCACTCCCTTAGCGCTAGTTACTGAGGCAATATATGGATTAGCCATCGGCTACAGCATGTTTAACAGATTGAAGGATACCCTTTCTTTGGGTTTGGGTAAACTATTCGCTAGCCTTATTAGACTCAGGAGTCTTAAGGAGTACTTAAAGCCTCAAGACATTCTTATTCTGAACATGCTATTTGTTTTAGTGGTGTTTAGTCTTTCCTCTCCCTTCAATCAGTTTGTCATCGAACCGAGGTACATCTCAGCCTTGTATACCTCCTTACCAATACTCCTGGCAGCTTTTGTGTGCCTTATGTGGAATCGGGTTAAGATTCTTGGAGTTTTTCTAGGAGGAATTGTTTTGGCTAACAACGTCTATGGTTTATATTCTGTGCCACCTAACAAATTTTTAGACCAATATAAACTTGACCCTATCATAAGTTATCTGGGTGAGCGGGGAGTAAAGTACGTTTATGGGGAATTTGACTTTAGCTACCGACTGGTGTTTGAGACGCAGGAAGATATCATCGCCACGCCAGGGGATAATCTGTTTGGTGCTCATCGTTACCCTGAGTATATTAAAAAAGTCCAACTTGCACCCATTACCCAAAAAGCGTGTGTTTTCCGGTTAACCAAGGGGGATAACTGCGCAAATATATTTGGCCCTCAAACACCTGAGACAAAAATGGTAGAAATTAACGGTTTTAGAGTTATTACCTACGAGGGAATATGAGAATTTTTCAAATAACACCCCGGTACTACCCTCTGATTGGTGGCGGTCAAGAAGTGGTAAAAAGATACGCCGAAGGGTTGTCTTCGCTCGGTCACGAAGTGGTGGTACTTACCTCTAATGACGGGTCAAAAATAAAAAAAGAGGTTATCAATGGGGTGGAAGTAAGAAGGTTTTCTAAACTTCCCCTACCCAATAATCTTCCTTACCAACCTATTACACCCGGGTTGTTTGTGGAACTGCTTAGGGAGAAGGCTGATATTTATCATGTGCACGGAAACAAGTGGTTTACGAGCGATATTGCCGGTTTGGTGCTGAATAAAAAATCGGGCAAGCTTGTCTTTACCCCTCTTGCCGGACAGTTTGGAACTAGTTTGTTAGGTAGACTACACAACCAATTGCTGGGCGGTCTTACCTTTGGTGCCCAACTAGTGCTTCCCGCCTCGGAATTTGAAAAGGGTCTCTTGGTCAGAGGAGGAATAGACCCTAAAAATATGAAAGTGTTTCCTCATGGAGTTGACCTAGAAGAATTTAAAAACACCAGAAAAGGCTTTTTTGACAACATTGGTTGGAAAGAAACATCAGTAGTAATCTCAGTGAGTAGGTTAGTCCCTCATAAAAACATTGACCTTTTGATTAAGGCTGTGGGATTACTAGCTAAGAGGGACTACGCTATTAGGTTGGCAGTGGTAGGGCCTGATGGTGGTGAGGGTGAAAGACTAAAAAACTTGGTTCAGAGCTTAAACTTAGCCGATAAAATAATTTTCCTAGGTGGCTTAAGTCGGGAAAAGATGATTGAGGCTTTAACGGGTGCGAGCGTTTTTTGTCTGCCGTCTAGCTCTGAGTCTTTCGGGATAGCTTACATCGATGCACTAGCGGCCAGAGTGCCTGTTGTGGCCACTAATTTATGCGCGACCCCAGAAATTATCAAGGACGGGGAAAACGGACTTTTGTGCGATCTTGATGAAAAAAGCATTGCGCTAAAGATTGAAACGCTTTTAAAAGATAAAAGCTTGGCTAAGAAATTTGCCGATAATGGTTACAGAACAGTTCAAGAGAAATACAACTGGGATAAGATTATAAAAAAATTAGAAGGTTTGTATACAGAATTACTATGAAATTAATTGTTATGACTTACGACTTGCCTTATCCGCCCGAGTCAGGTGGAAAGACAAGAGCTTATAATCTCTTAAAGTTCCTTTCCAAGAGTAATAAGATAACTCTTTTGTCCTTTGTTAGGGAAGCGCCGAATCCTGCGTCAATAGCTGAACTTAAAAATATTTGTGACGATGTGAAAGTAGTGACTCGATCCAAAGTCTGGACGATTGGTAATCTCACGAGAACCGCTTTGTCGATGGATCCTTTGGCTATCAATACGTACAAGTCTAGAGAAATGGAGAGATTAATTGCTGAGACACTTTCCCATCAGAAATATGATGCTGTGTTGCTTGAGTCTTTCTATACCAGCAACTATGCAGATAAATTTCCTGGATTGAAAGTTATTCTAGGCACCGAGAATTTAGAGTATTTGGTTTACCGTCGTTATGTCGACAACGTGGGGTTTGCTCCTTTGCGGCCTTTTATGTATCTGGACGTTTTGAAGATGAAAAGGTTCGAAGAAATTTCTTGGTCTAGAGCCGATATTATTTTGGCTGTATCTGATCGGGATGCTTTTGAGATAAAGAAAAAATCACTCAAACCGGTGATTCTTGTCCCAAACGGTGTTGACATTGACTTTTTTAGTAATCTAGGGGTCAAAAGGGCAGCTGAAAAAAGAGCTCTGTTCGTTGGTAATTGGAGTTATATTCAGAACACCGACGCGGCTTTTTTCCTGATAGAAGAAGTCTGGCCGCTCATAAAAAAAGAGATTCCTGTGCTCAAGCTTTGGTTAGTAGGTAGAAACCCGCTCCAAAAGCTACTAAAATTAGGAACTAAGGACATCGTTTTTGTGACGGACGCTGATGATATTCGGGATGTCTACGCTAATGTGGACGTATCGCTTATCCCAATCAGAGCAGCCTCTGGCACCAGATTAAAAGCCTTAGAATCTTTGGCTTCAAATGTGCCAGTTGTATCGACTAGTATAGGCATCGAGGGTATTGAGGTAACAAATGGTGAGAGCGTCCTGATCGCAGACACACCCAAAGAATTTGCAGAGAAAGTTAAACTTGTGCTAGAGGATAAGACTTTGAGAGAAAAGATGACTCGAAGGGCGAAACAACTAATTAGCCAAAAATATAGCTGGGAAAGTATTGTAAAAAATCTTGAAAAAGGTTTAGAAAATGAATCTGCTAGATAAGAGTATAAAAATACTAATTACAATTTTTGTTCTGTTCCTACCGCTAACCAACAGGGACTTATTTAGTTTTGGTATCGATTTTCTTATTCCTGTTAGGATTGTATTTTTGATTCTTTTGGTCTGCATAGCATTTAAAGCAATCATTTTTTGGAAAAAGTGTGGTTTGAGTGTGCTTAAGAAATACCTAAAAACCCAGGCCAAAGATAGGCTTCTTATTCTTCTCAGCATACTCTGGCTGGTCAGGGTAGTTTCTTTCGTGAATTCCAAGAACATTTCTGCCAGCCTTAATCTAATCGCTTTTTACACCTCTATGATAGTACTCTATGTCCTTCTGAAATATATTTTTAGTAAGGACGCTAAATTTAGCTTTTTCCTTTTTAAGACTTATCTACTCTCAATTATCTTTAGCGTTTTTTATGCCTTGGTTCAAATACTCTCAAACCTGCTACTTGGGGTGACCTTACCAGGACTTCTGGTTGGCGGTAACTACTACCGTGTTCCAGGGCCTTTTTATGATGCCAACCACCTCCCAGCCTTCTTGATTACCGGTATTCCTAGTTTTGTCGCGAGGGGGTTTTACCACAACGCTCTCTGGAAGAAAATCATTCTTTATGCCTCGGCTTTGACATGCGCGATTGTTCTTTTTCTAACCTTTTCCAGGAGTGGATTTATAGGTTTTGGAGTGAGTATTATAGTTGCCCTTTTCTTAATTATTCGTTACCGATATTGGGCAAAACTTTTGATCCCTCTGGCCTTAGTAGGCTTTCTGATACTGATAGTATTTCTATCTGACAGAACCAGCCACTCTTTAGTAGACCGAATGTTTAGCGTTTTTAACCAAGCAGAGAGATCTACGGCCGCACACACGATCCTTTTGCAAGGTGAGATTGATTTGTACCTGAAGAATCCTATTCTGGGTGTCGGCTACGGCAGTTTTAGTGAGCATTTTAGGGATTCTTATTATGGCCAGGAGCATTTGAAAATAGATCCAACTAGAGATATACGATTACCACCACATAGTATTTGGCTAGAGGTGCTTACTGAAACGGGGACCATAGGGTTTATAGTTTATTGCGCGATCATGTTCACCATACTGCGTAAGCTTTTAGGAGCTATTAATAGGGCCTTGAATAAACAATGGCGAATTTACTTTATTGCCCTTTTCGCCAGTGTGGTCGGGATACTTTCGAGCGGTTTTTTCTACTCATACAACCTCGAACTCTTTTGGTTTTTCCTCTTTTATTCTTATTTACTAGCTGCTAATTACCACCGATTTACTAGTAACTCAGGGGACGCGGACTTAAATGAGAGTGAATACGTGAATTGGACGGAAGTATTGATACCAGTTACCGTAATGATAGTTTCATTTCTGGTGATATTTGGTGGTTTGGGGAGTAACGCCCTAATTGAGTTTGATGAAGGAATATATGGCTTGATCGCCAAAAATATGAGCAGTACTGGTGATTACTTAGTCGCCACTGTTAGGTCAAATACGCCTTGGTTTGAAAAACCTCCCTTGTATATGTGGCTTACGGCTCCGATGATAAAACTCTTTGGGGTGGATGCTTTCAGTGTGAAATTCTGGTCCGCAATGTTTAGTGTCTCAACCGTTCTAGCGACCTATTTTCTAGCGAAACTGTTAACCAGAAGCCGATACCTCGGAGTCTTAGCCTCATTAGTCCTTCTCACCACTTTCCATTTCCTGAGGTATTCTCGGATGGGGATGCTTGATGTGACCGTGACCTTTTTCATGACCCTCAGTGTCCTATTACTACTATTAGCAAGGCGAAGAGCGATTTTTTGGCTGTTAGCTGGTCTATCACTAGGTTTGGGATTTATGACCAAGGATTTTGTGTCTCTTTTAATCCTGCCCGTATTAGGATTAATTCTTTTTAGTTACCGTAAGGATTACGTTTTTAGAAAATCCTGGCTGTTCTTAGTCGGATTTGCTTTGGTTAGTGCTCCATGGCATATCTATACTTATCAGCGGTTTGGGTTTGATTTTTTGAATTCTTATGTTGGTTACCATATTATCTCTCGTTTTTCTTCAGACATAGAAGGAAAAACAGGGCCATTGCTTGTCTATGTAGACGTGCTGAAAAATAGTTTACGAATTTGGTTTCCTATTCTGGGGTTAAGCCTGATTTTCTTCATTACCAGATTCTTGGGCTTGAGAAAATTAGGACTGAAAAAATTAAATGATTATCTCAGCAGATTAGGTTTTAATCGTTCTCCGGACTTTAAGGTCCTGGGAATTCTGTTTGTCTGGGCATTGAGTATCCTCGTCCCTCTTAGCTTGTCTAGAACAAAACTTATATGGTACATCGTTCCTGTTTACCCTGTTTTAGCAGTGATAATTAGCATCTTTTTTGCGGATTTGAGCGGGATGATATTTTCTCAGGCACGTAGATTTAATTTAAAGATGAAAACAGAGCAGTTAAAATTTGTTATTTATACGATCATCTTGTTAAGCTTAAGCATTATCTCGTTTATCTATCTTTATATGAAGTGGAATTTGGTGGACGGTAGAGATTTTAATGGCGATATGGTTAAACTGATATACATAAAGCAACAGATTGAACCTAGTGGTAAAATACCTTTGGCTTTTGTTGATGTGGGGGAGGCTGTACCTAGATTTTATGCTGAGGGGACCGTCGAGATTTGGCCTCCAGAGATGCTCAGGTCCTTAGGTTTGATTGAGAGAACCCGGTATTTGATTGCCAAACGCGATTTTGCTTATAAAGTTATGTCCACATACACAGAAGAAAACCCACTCCGTATAGAAGCCTCTTTGGGAGACTTTATATTAATGAAAAGGCAGGGTCCAGAATGAGTAAGGTTGATTTGTCAGTTATTATTCTAAATTTTAACACTTCAGAATTGCTAGATGGTGCCCTCAGCTCACTTGAGAAAATTGATAAAGACAACTTTAATTTCGAAGTTATTGTTGCTGATAATGGCTCTAAAGACGGTAGTATTGAGATGGTTAAGAAAAAACACCCTAAAGTAATTTTAGTCGATAACAAGGCTAATCTAGGCTTCGCTGCGGGTAATAATCGTGCGGTTCCTAAAAGCCGCGGGCGTCTCGTGTTATTTCTGAACTCGGATACAATTGTACCAAAGGAAACGTTACCTTTTATGGTTGACTATATGGATAGAAACCTTGGTGTTGGTATCAGCACCTGTAAACTTGTTCTCGCGAGTGGCGAACTCGACCCAGACTGTCATAGGGGCTTTCCAACACCTTGGAATTCGCTGTGCTACTTTTCTGGTTTATCAAAGTTATTTCCAAAAAGCGTTTTGTTTAATAGTTACCACATGGGACAACTGGACATGACCAAAACTCACGAGATTGACGCTTGCGTGGGCGCTTTTTTGCTAACTCGGCGTGAGGTTGGTGAAAAAGTTGGATGGTGGGACGAGGACTATTTTTTCTATGGTGAAGATCTGGAATTTTGTTACCGGGTTAAAAACCTTGGTTTGAAAATTATGTATGTGCCTCAGGTTTTCATAACACATCTTAAAGGTGCTTCTAGTGGTTTAAGACGCGAAACAGCTAAAATAACAAGGGTTTCGCCGGAAGTTAGAAGAAAAGTGGCGAAGGCTTCAATTGACGCCATGAAAATTTTTTACCAAAAACATTATGAAGATAAATATCCAAAGATACTTAAATGGCTAATATTTGTGATTCTGGGGATAAAGTATCAGCTTAGGTTAAGGGGTATTAAATGAGTTTAGTAAAAGAAATATCGGTCTTCTTCCCTGCCTATAATGAAGCGGAAAATATCACAGAAGTGGTAAGGAAAGCCCTAGCGGTTTTAGAAGAGATTGCGGACAACTATGAGGTTTTGGTGATTAATGATGGAAGTTCGGATAACACCGTTGAAGTAGTGACTAACCTGATTAAGGATAATAAATCCGTAAAACTCATAACGCATAGGGAAAACCAAGGTTATGGTGGGGCGATAAAAACTGGCCTGTATAGTTCTCGATACGATTTAATAGCTTTTAATGATGGTGACGGGCAGTTTGATTTTTCACAAATTAGAGGTTTTTTGCCAAAACTTAGCGGGGCAGATTTGGTTATCGGGTATCGCAAGAAAAGATCCGATCCTTTTTTCCGATTGATTAACGCCAAGTTGTACTCTATATTTTTGTTCGCTCTGTTTGGTCTAAGAGTTCGGGATGTTGATTGCGCTTTCAAGTTAATAAAAAAAGAGGTTGTAGATGCGCTTCCCAATCTGGAATCAAACGGCGCATTGATTTCAGCGGAATTGCTAATTAGAGCGAGAAAAAAAGGTTTTCGGATTGCTCAGGTGCCTGTTAATCATTTTCCTCGGACCTTTGGTAGCCCAACCGGCGCGAATCTGAAAGTGATTGTAAAAATGTTTGGTGAAGTACTGAAACTTTATCGTGACTTAAAATGAAAATTGGCATAATTGGGGCGGGAGCTTTGGGTCTGACCTGTGCTTATGAATTGAGCAAAAAAGGTCACCAAGTCGAGGTTCTAGAAAAAGAAAATAGTGTCGGAGGACTAGCGGTGGATTTTGAATATGAAGGGTGGCATCTTGAGAAATTCTACCATCATTTATTTAGAACAGACACCACTATCACCTCTTTAATTCACGAGATTGGACTAGGTGACAAATTAATCTGGAAAAAGCCAAATACCTCTGTTTACTACCGAGGGGTGGTTTATCCAATTGACAGTCCGATGGCTGTTTTAAGATTCACCCCTATTAGCTTAATAGATAGGTTAAGACTTGGTTTGGTGATGGTGTATCTTAAAATTCAACCCAACTTTAAACTTTTTGAAGGTATAACGGCTGTGTATTGGTTAAAGAAGTATCTGGGTAAGGCAAGTTACTCTGTTTTGTGGGAGCCACTTCTCAAAGCCAAATTTGGCGATTTTTACGACAAAATTGCCATGAGCTGGTTTTGGGCAAGAGTTCATTATCGAACAGCCCAACTAGGCTATTTAAAAGAAGGGTTTTACCAATTTTATGAAAAACTTAAAGAAGCATTTTTGAGCAAAGGTGGTAAAATTACGTTTGGGGTTAACATTGACAGAATTGGTTCTGAGAATACGCGGCCCTATGTGATAGTTGGAGGAAGGAAAAGTTATTTTGACAAGCTAGTAGTCTGCACCCCTACGCCAGTTTTTTTCAAATTATGTCCAGATATTCCTTTGGAATACCGTGAAAAGTATCACTTACCTCAATATTTTGGGGCTCAAGTAGTAGTTTTACAAACTAAGCGTAAGGTTATGGATGTGTACTGGTGCAATATCAACGACGCTGCGATACCTTTTATGGCCTATGTGGAACATACGAACTTTATGGACCCAAAAGACTATGGAGACTCTCATCTAATTTATTTGGGAAATTACTTTTCTCCCGAGGACGCTAGGTATAATAAGGAGCCTGATAAGGTGATCAAAGAATACATAGAGGGTCTAAAAAAACTTAAAGGCGATTTCGACGACTCCTGGATACTAAAAAGTTGGGTTTTTCGTACTCCCTTTGCCCAACCAATCGTGGATATAGACTACTATAAGCAAATTCCACCTTTCGAAACATCTTTGCAAAACGTTTACTTGGCCAATATGGCCCAGGTTTATCCCCAAGATCGAGGCCAGAATTATAGTGTTGCATTGGGTAAAAAAATAGCTGAGGCAATCTCGTGAGGATTGGTATTGATGCACGGTTTCTCGGTCCAGAAGGGACTGGTATCGGTAGATATGTGGGGCATTTGCTTGAAAATCTTGAAAAGATTGACCAAGAAAATTTTTATGTAGTATTTCTCCGTAAGTCCAATTGGCATTTATTTAACCCCAAATCTAACAATTTTACTAAAGTTTTAGCTGATGCCAAATGGTATACGTTAAAAGAGCAGATACTGCTTCCCTGGGTGATGAGCAAAGCGCAATTGGACATTGTGCATGTTCCTCACTTTAACATTCCGATCTTATATCGAGGGAAAATGGTTATCACTATCCATGATTTGATTAAGTCTGAGTTTAGCAGTCTAAGTTCTACCACCCGTAATAGATTCGTTTACGGTTTTAAGCATAAGGTGTACGAATGGGTTATCAAAAGGGCTGCACAAAAAGCACAACATATTCTCACTCCGACTCAGTATATTAAGTCCAAAGTTGAAAAGGAGCTGGGTATTGAGGCTGAGAAAATTACGACCACTTATGAAGCAGCAGATCAAAAGTTTTTTGTTTGGCAAAAGAAAAAGTTAAGTGAGGGCCAGATCAAACAGGTACTCTATAGATACAATATCAAAGAGCCTTTTCTTATCTATGTTGGCAATGCTTACCCCTACAAAAATTTGGATAAACTGTTAGAAGCAATGACGCATTTGAATCCTAAGATTCAACTTGTAAACCCATGTGTGCGATCGGCGTTTTATGACAGATTAGCCGGCAAAGTTCACAGACTTGGTTTAGAACACAGGGTTATTTTACCTGGTTTTGTTCCAGACGCTGATTTGGCAATTCTTTACAGAAGGGCTGAGGCCTACGTATTCCCATCCTTATCAGAAGGTTTTGGCTTACCTGCAATCGAAGCTATGGCTTCAGGTTTGCCTGTGGTGTGTTCCAACATCCCAGTTCTAAAGGAAGTTTGTGGGGAAGCGGCGCTTTATTTTGATCCTTATGATGCGGAATCCATAGCAAGAGCCGTAAATAAAGTTATAGAAGACCAGGATTTGAGAGACTTGTTAGTAAAAAAAGGTTTCGCCTGTTCCAAGCAGTATAGCTGGGAAAGAACGGCAAAACAGACTTTAAGTGTATATGAAGAGTCCGCGAAATAGCTTTTTGGTAAGCGTGCTTATAGACGCGCTTCACTCTGGTGGTGTTGAGAAAGTAGCTTTGAATCAAGTTTTAAACCTTAATAAGATTGGAGTTAAATCAAACCTAGTTGTACTAAGACGTACTGATTACTCTAACCACCCGTTTAAGGAACTAATTCATAAAGTACCAATTGTTTTTCTAGATGATTTGTTACCACCGATCCTGAGGACTTCCTTTAAGGTTCCATTTTTCTCTTTCCTTTCTTTATACCATTTCAGCTACCCAATTCTCTTGCCTTTTGTTATCGCCAAAAAAGAGCTTGGGCTAGTTATTTCTCATGGCACTTATACTTGTTTTTCGGCCATCCTTTTTCGGTTAACAAAGGGTGTAGATTTCTATGCTTATATTTGGGACCCTATATACTACATTTTGCAGAAAGTATACCTTGCTGGACCGATCCACATTGCAAGTCCGATACTTTTGCCCGTAGCGAGAATAGTTGATTGGGTGATTGTAAAAAGTGCCAAAGGAGTTTTGGTGGGAGGTAAATCTCATGTTAACTATTTGAAAAGTCTTGGTGCACAAAACGTAAACATAATTTATCCTGGTATAGAGCCCCTTAAGAAAATTTCCACTAAAAAAAATTACCTGGTTAGTGTTACTGCTTGGAAAGAGGGCAAAAATCCTGAGTATAACCTAGAGATTATCAGTCAACTCCCAAACAGCCGTTTGGTGATGGCTGGAAGTTGGTACCCTAGTCAGCTTGAAAGAGATTTTCGTGATCAAGTTAGGAAAAGGGGTTTGGCCCACCAAGTTGAAGTAAAGGGGAAAATCAGTGAGACTGATCTCAAACGACTATACTCTAAGGCTTTGGTTTTCCTTCAGACCCATGATGATCGTGGTTTTGGACTATCGACGCTGGAAGCTGCAAGTTGTGGGACTACATTTGTAATTCCAGAGGGCCAAGGAGTATGTGAACTTTTCGAAAATGGGGTTGATGGCTATTTTTTACCAGAACACGACACAACAGGTATAGTAAAAAAACTTGCTCTATTATTGGCCAACCCAAGCCAGGCAAAAGCGATGGGGGAGCACGCCTGGAAGAAAGTTGTAGCCAACTACTCTTGGGAAAAGCACGCGTTAGCTATTGCTAACCTCATAAAAGGAGAAAGGGATTGAGAATTCACATATTGCATACGGGATTTGTTTCCAAAACTTCCATGAGTGGTGGAGATCAGCTGATTTTTGATATCGTCTCACGACTTCCCAAAGAGTGGGAATTTGTGGTTATCACCCCGGAGTTTGCCAAAGTTTTTTGGAAAACTGTGTCTCACCCCTATCTAGAGTTTCGGTATCTACCGAGTAATAGATTTGATTTTCGGGGTGACCCATTTTCTACTTTTTGGTCCTACGTTATCCGGGCTTGGCAGACTTATCAAATTCTTAAAAGGGAGAGAGATATTAAGGTAGTTTATTCCTGTTCAGACGTTGCATACGCTGATGTTTGGCCGGCTTTTCTGATTGCCCGCACTGAAAAGCTAAAATGGATTTCTCGGGTTTATCATGTCCTCTTACCGCCCGGTGTTCGTCAAGGGAATCTATTTATCAACTTAGTCGCGGTTTGGCTTCAGAGATTGAGTTTTTGGTCAATGAAAAAAAGAAGTTGGGTAACTCTCGCTTTGAATGAGAAGTTGCGCCTTGAACTTATAGAACTTGGTTTTTCCGAGTCTAAAACCAAGATTTTAGGAGCTGGGATTGACTTTAATTATATCCATAACTATAAACCATCAAAAAAGTATGAGTATGAAGTTGTCGCTTTAGGGAGAGTGGCGGCTGTGAAGGGTATTTTTGACACTGTCAAAATCTGGAAAGAAGTGCATAAATATAATCCAAAATGGAAACTTTGCTGGATTGGTCAGGGTGACCCAGGTACTACCCAACAAATACGACACAAGATAAAAAAAGAAGGTCTCCAAAACTCGTTCCTGATGAAGGGTTTTTTGGAAAAAAGAGTTGTCCTGGACATTTTTAAGAGCGCCAAGGTTTTTATTTGTCCTGATCACGAAAACGGCTGGGGTTTGGCTGTAAGTGAGGCGATGTCCGCGTCCCTCCCAGTGGTGTCCTACAGTATTGATATTTTCGGCAGTGTATATAAAAAAGGATTCCTGTCATGCCCACTGTTCGATACTCAAGCTTTTGCTGCCAATTTAATCCGGGTTCTTGAGGACAAGAATTTGAGAGATAAATCAGCGCGACAGGCTCGTGAACAGGCTTCACAATTTGATCTGGATAAGGTAGTTAGGGATTTTGCGAAGATACTTGGGAGTTAATTTTTTTGTAGGCGCTGACGAGGCGTTCGCCGTAACTTTCCCAGGTATACTGCTGCGCTTTGTGTCTAGCCGCTAGACTCATTTTTTGGCGAAGTTCAGTTTTGTCATAAAGGGTTTGGATTTTCTCTCCGATAAATCTAGAATCGCCTGCGGGTATAATGAACCCTTCATCCCCATCCACCACTACTGAGCCACTAGCCTGAGTTGTGATGACAGGGAGGCCACAGGCAAGGGCTTCATAGGTCACTAGTGCGCTTCCTTCTTCAAGTGAGGGAAACACAAAGACATCAGCTTGTTGGTATAGAGGTAAGGTCGGGGTAAAACCGGCAAAAGTAATGCTGGGATCTTGTCGGAAGCGTGTCAGGAACTCTACGATTGTGGGGTCGATCTGACCAACTATTGTGAGATGGGCGTCTTTCAACTGTAGCTCTTTCCAGGCTTCCAAGAGATATGGGATGCCTTTGCGAAATCCGACTTGCCCAACAAAAAGAACTTCAAAACGTCCTCCTGATTTTTGGCCTGGTTTGAAACCCTTTGTATCAACTCCAAATGGAAGCTGGATAAGTTTTTCTGTGGGAACATTGTTCTCAACCATGCTTTGATACGAAAAAGGAGAGGGCACAGTAATATAGTCGCACTCTCTGAATTCTTGAAGAAGCTTTTTCATATTTAGGGAAAGCATTTGATATGAGTTCAGACCTCGTTTGCGGAACTCCTTACTTAGGATTTCAACTTGGGTGGTGGGGTGAGACGAAGCTCTTTCAATCACAATTTTCGCTCCTTTTCGCTTAAACTTGCGTAAAGAAAGCAAGCTGTGACCATTCCAGCCGTGGAAAATATCTACTGGGTGTGCTTGAAATGACACCAGAAGATCGTGGTAGTTGTCCTTTAAAAACCACTGGTAAACACTTGGAACTAATCGAATATTTTCGATAAATGAGGAGTTGGTGCTTTTGATATAGCTTTGGGGAATATCGCGGAGTCGGTACGAAGAGCAATACACTTTGTCCAAGTTCTGATGGTCGTAGACCCCTTTTACCGCATGATACGAGGTTGTTCCGATACCCGACCCCCCAAATTGAGTAGCAACACTATACGCAACCTTCATTTGCTCAAGTATATCATGTACTAACTTTTAGTTAAAAAGACTCACTCCGGGAGTGACTTATACTTGACACATAGGAAAATGTGGTTAAAATTAAACTCGATGCCCAGAAGAAAAACTATCTTCGCTATCGGCGAGTACTACCATATTTTTAATAGAAGCCTTTATAAAAGACCCATTTTCGTAAATAATCCAGACTGTAAACGAGCAATTACTGCCCTCTCCTATTATCGTTACCCGAACCCACCGCACAGGTTGTCTTATTACTTATCATTTGGGGTAGATAAGCGCGAAGATATTTTGACTAAACTAGCAAAGAAAGACAAACTTGTAGAAATAATAAGTTATTGTTTCATGCCCAACCACTACCACCTGCTTCTTAAACAAAATCTAGAAAATGGGATTTCAAATTTTATTAGACTTTTCCAAAATAGTTATACAAGGTATTTTAACACCAAATATAGATCTGCAGGTTATTTATTCGAAGGACAGTTTAAATCCAAGTATGTTGAAGATGAAAACTATTTGCTCCACCTAAACCGCTACATTCATTTAAACCCATATTCCTCCCACGTAATCAAGGATCTAAATGAAATAATTACCTACCCCTATTCCTCCTTCTCGGCCTACTTGAAAGAAAGTATTGATTCTTTTGTAAGTCCAGAAATAATAACGTCACAGTTTAAAAACAAAGTTGAATATAGAAATTTCGTTTTAGATTATGCTGATCATCAAAAGGAGTTACAGAGAATAAAGCACCTAGTACTGGAATGAACGTACCGATATGTTAGCTATAAAACACTCCCGGAGTGATAGATGACATTTAAATAAGAAGGGCGGCTGCTTTCTTTCAAGGAAGACAACCGCCGTAGTTAATGAAGAATCCAGCCTGTGATGGTTTTCTGGTTCCTTCGGAAATTCTCTTCCGATGCAGCCCGAATTGCTTCATGATCATCGGGTTTAGGAGGAGGCAGAATTCCCAGCTTCTTAAGCACAATCTGCATCAAGAAGCGTAGTAAAGTTCCTGCTGGGATCTCTATCCCGCAAACAAGCTTTTCAGGGGTTTTCAGAAAGACCGAACTAGTTCCGACAACTACCCCGTAATGAGAAGGAGATTCCTGAGCTTGCTGAACCCACATCCGATTGGCTAAGTCGCCGGTTTCAGCAAATTTACTAAGACGCTCTCTGTGCCAAAGTTTTGGCACACGTTTTCCAGACAACCAAAATCTCATGATCTGCACCTCCTTGAAACTGCGAACATTATACTGGATCGACAACCTTTAATCAGGCTATAGGTTTACAATGGTCTAAAAAGAGTTGGTGAGGTATAATCAAAAGACATGAAAGTGGCGATTGTGCATGACTACTTAAACCAATACGGCGGGGCTGAGCGGGTGCTTGAAGCGCTGCATGAACTGTGGCCCGACGCTCCCGTATACACAAGCATGTATGATCGGAAGTTGATGAAGTCGTACGGGTTTGATGATACTGGTTGGGATATTCGCGCTTCGTTTATGCAGAAAATCCCTATGCGTGCTTCACTTCCTAGGTCTTACCTTACCTTTTTGTATCCCCAGGCGTTTGCGTCGTTTGATCTGCGTGGGTATGATGTTATCATTTCTAGCTCAAGTTACGCGTCGAAAAATATCACCAAGCCTTCAGGAAGTATCCATATTTGTTACTGCCATACCCCGCCTCGGTTTTTATATGGATTCGATCAAGAAACAACCCTAGCAGACATGACGTGGTGGGAGAAATTAGCTTCTAGAGTTTTTATTCCGTATTTACGAAGCCTTGATCAACAAGCAGCGCAGGCAGTAGACTTTTTTATTGCCAATTCTGTGGTGGTTCAAAAGCGCATTAAAATGATTTACAAAAAAGATGCGCTAGTCATTTACCCACCAGTGGATACGCAGCGGTTTGAGAAAAAACAGCAGCTTTCTAAAGAAATAGACAAACCCTACTTTCTGGTAATCTCCCGTTTAGGGGAGTACAAGCGCGTTGATTTGGTAATAGAAGCGTTTAATAAACTTGGTACACCACTCAAAGTAATAGGGACGGGCCCTAGGCTTAGCCATCTTAAATCCTTAGCACAAGCGAACATTGAATTTTTGGGTCGACTTTCGGATGAAGAGACGACGGCCTACTTACAAAACGCTGAAGCTTTGATTTTTCCGACTGAGGAGGATTTTGGGATTACGCCAGTAGAAGCACTGGCTGCAGGTAAAGCGGTGATTGCTTATAAAGGAGGAGGCGCTCTTGAAACTTTGGATCAGAAAACAGCGTTGTTTTTTTCTCCCCAAACCGCCCAGGCTTTAGTAGAAGCAGTTAAAAATTTTGACCCCTCGTTGTATAATCCATATACGTCCAAAAAACGAGCAAGTAAATTTTCCCGAGAGTTATTTAAAACTAGTCTTCGAAAATTCGTGGAGGATAATTTAAAATCCGATGAACACAAATGATATATATGCAGTAATTATGGCTGGGGGTGGTGGTTCCAGACTCTGGCCAAAATCCCGTAATAGACGGCCAAAGCAGTTCCTCAAACTGATTTCGTCTAAAACCATGCTCCAGGAAACAGTGGATAGGATAAGGTCGCTTGTTAATATAGAAAATGTGTTCGTGGTAACCTCGGCCCAGTATGTTAATGAGGTTAAAAGTGAGATTAACGGCCTGCCCGAAGAAAATATTTTGACTGAGCCGCAGGCCAAAAATACTGCTATAGCTATTGGTCTTGCTGCGGCCAAAATTTATAAACTTAATCCCAAAGCAGTTATTGCCACCTTAGCTTCTGATCATCTCATCAAAAATCCACGCGAGTTCAGATCGACTCTGCTCAGAGCCCTAAAGGCTGCTAGTAAAGGAAACTATCTAGTGACTATAGGTATTCATCCCACTGAACCTCACATTGGGTTTGGTTATATCCATAGCAACGGTCTCAAATTTAAAATAGATTCAAAGCCAGTATTTAATGTTGAGAGCTTTACAGAGAAGCCTAATTTGGTGACCGCTCAAGCTTATATTGCTACAGGACTGTATTTCTGGAATGCCAACATAAATGCTTACTCTGCTAGCTCAATTCTTGAGGCATTTAAGACAAATATGCCCAAACTTTACAAAGGGTTAACTAGAATAAGAGATTCTTTTGGTAAATCCGACTATCAGGAAGTGGTTACTAGTGTCTATGAAAATGCTGAGAGTATTGCCATTGACACGGGTATTTTGGAAAAAGCTAACAATGTCTTGATGGTTCCAGGAGATTTTGGTTGGAGTGATATTGGCAGTTGGAAAGAGTTACACGAGCTGTCTCCTATCTCAGTTGAGGGTAATGTTATGTTGGGTGACGAGTCAGGAGAGCATCTTTTTATTGATACCAAAAATTGCTTAATTCATAGCAGTGGTCGATTGGTGGCCACAATAGGTGTAGAAGATTTGATTATCGTGGATACGGTTGATGCTCTTTTGGTTTGTCCCAAAGACCGTGCTCAAGAAGTAAAGAGTTTGGTCGAGAGGATCAAAAAAGAGAAAAGAGTTGAGTATCTCTAACATGTTATACGAATTTGTAAAAAGAGTTATTGATTTGATAGGCGCTAGTGTCGGTCTAGGCATTTCTGCGCCGATTTGTCTTGTTGCTTATGTCCTTATCAAACTTGACTCGCCTGGTCCAGTAGTGTTTTCCCAAGAGCGTATTAGCAAAGGGGGGAAGACTTTTAAACTTTATAAATTTCGTTCTATGATAGATGACGCCGAAAACATTCTTTACGCTGATCCGAAACTCTTAAAGGAATACGAATCAAACAGTTACAAAATAAAAAACGATCCTAGGTTAACCAGAATCGGTAAGTTTTTAAGAAAGTCCTCTATTGATGAAATCCCACAGCTTTGGAATGTTCTGATGGGGGACATGAGCTTGGTTGGGCCGCGTGCTTATCGCCCAGTAGAGCTTGCTAATCAGCAGGAAGTCTACCCTGAAACCAAAAAGTATGTTTCCACTTTACTAAGAGTAAAACCAGGGGTTACTGGACCCTGGCAAGTGGCTGGTCGATCCAAAATTAATTTTGAACAACGAGTCAGAATGGACGCCGAATATGCTAGCAGGATGTCTTTAGCGTATGATTTCCTGATCCTATTAAAAACTATACCGGCAGTTCTCTCCGCGGAAGGAGCTGGATAAGAAACAATGAAATTTTTGGAAGTAACCTACTCAGCTTTCAAAAAAAGGCCATTTTTAAATCCAAAGCATCGTAAGGTCGTTAAAGTTATTGTAATATCGACTTTGATTTTGGTGCTTTTGGGCATACTTTACTTCCTGATTAGTTACCCACACGTTCAGTCAACTTACGCCGCAGTGAAAAAAACAGCTGAGCGAGCCAAGTCTCTTCAACAAAGCCTAAAAGATCAAGATGTGGTTGGCGTGCGGGAGCAATCGATTTTGCTTCAGACTGATCTCAAGGAGACTAAAAAAGAAGTTGACTATTTCTGGGTACTAGGTTATATACCGATACTTAATTGGTACTATAGTGATGGTGTTCACCTACTCAATGCGGGGAGTATTTCAACAGAGGCTGCCGTAATAGCCTCAGATGCCTTGATCCCTTTTGCCGACAGTTTAGGTCTTCGGGGAGGCACTGATGACGGTAACGCTGAAGAAAAAGCCTCAAAGCTTGTCCAAATTATGCCCAAGATTCTTCCCGAGATAGATGTTCTCCAAGAAAAAATTACCCAAGTTAGGAAAGAAATTTCTCCGATTAACCCTAATATTTATCCAGAGCAAGTAGGCGGTATCAAGATAAAATCAGCTCTTAACACCTTCAAAGGATTAATTGAAACAGCCAATAGTATAGCGCCAGAACTAAAACCGATTCTTACTATTTTGCCCAGCAGCCTGGGGGACCCTAAGCCCAAAACTTATATGGTTATCCTCCAAAATGATGCCGAAATCCGTTCAACCGGCGGATTTATTACCTCAGTTGCTTACATAACACTCTCAAAAGGCAGGATTGTTTCGGTCAAGAGTGAGGATATTTACCGACTTGACGAAAGAATCAGGAATCACCCGGTAGCTCCTGAACAAATTAGAAAGTATCTTAAGCAAGAGAAACTTTTCCTAAGGGATACGAACCTTTCAGCCGATTTTGTGGTGTCTATGGATGCTTTCAACTCCTTATACCAATCCTCAGACGAAGTGGTGAGCTACGATGGTTTTATTGCCTTAGATACCAAATTTGTGGAAAAACTACTGAGTGTGACTGGACCGGTCACCACTGATGCTTACGGGGAGACTTTTTCGGCTGACCCTTCGGTGAATGGAATTTCAGACGTTGTTTATAAACTTGAGCTGTATTCTCAAAAGTTGCTTAGACAAACTGATGACCGTAAGGAACTCTTAGGTGATTTGTTAGATAGCCTTATGAAAACGGTTCTTAGGTCCCCGACCGAAAAATGGCAACCTTTGATACAAGTTACTATCGAGTCTGGTCAAGAGAAACATCTGATGGTCTATTCTTTTGACAAAAACACCCAAACCTTGATTGAAAAGTATAATCTGGCTGGAAGAATTATCGATTATGATGGAGACTATTTACACGTCAATGAAAACAACTATGGTGGTCTGAAATCTAACCTTTTCGTAAACGAGGTGTTTGAGCAAGAAATAGATATCGGAAACGATGGCGAAGTAACTAAAACTGTTAAGATCCACCTAAACAACCCTTTTCGGGACGATGGTTGGCTCAACGGGACTTACAATGATTACCTGCGGCTTTATGTCCCTCAAGGTTCTAAATTGGATAAAGCGAGCTCAAGCACTTCAGCAATTGATACCTCGACTGACTTTGGTAAAACAGTTTTCACGACATTCGTGAGCGTTGGCCCCGAAAGTAGTAAAACAGTTGAGATTACCTATAAGTTACCGTTCAAAGTGAAAAAAGGCCAGCCATATAAGATGATGGTTCAAAAACAGCCTGGCGCTAAGTCTCATCAAATGATTGTTAAAATTAACGGCAATCAAGTAGAGAATACTAAACTAGCAACAGATAAAGAATTCAGCTTCAAGATTCCCTAACTAGCAGTCCATTTTTGTTCTCGAGGTTAAGTGGGTATAATAATAGGTGTATGAGTTCTTACCGAACTGAGGCTGTAGTAATTAAGAGTAGCGATTTTGGTGAGGCAGATAGGCTTCTCACCCTCTACACTAGGAACAAAGGTAAACTAAGCGCGATTGCCAAGGGTGTTAAAAAACCTGAGAGCCGTAAGGCCGGTAGTGTTGACCTTTTAAGCCATGTGTCTCTTTATCTGGCCGAAGGTCGTAGTCTAGATATTATTTTAGAAGCCTCTCTTCTTAATACCTTTTCCAACCTAAGACAAAATCTGCATTTAATCGCTTCCTGCTACGCGATACTAGAGTTGGTTGACCAAATTACTCCTGATCGGCAGGAGAACATAGAACTGTTTAGGCTGCTAACCCAAGTTCTCACAAAGTTAGACGAAGTAGTGAAAGATGAAGATGCTGGGAAAATTCTAACAGCTTTTAAAATTAAGCTTCTAACTAACACTGGATTCAGACCTCAATTGGTAAAGTGTGCCAACTGTTCTTCAATCTTGACTACTGCGAGTAATCGTTTTAGTGCCGCTTTAGGTGGTGTTTTATGCGGTGCTTGTGGTAATCTGGATAAAGCTAGCAGGCCGATTTCTAGCCAGGCCATAAAGATCTTAAGATTTATTCAAGATGAGGATTATGATCAGGTTATGAAACTTGATTACCCAAAAGTACTAGGTATGGAAGTAGAGCAACAAATTCGGTATTATTTGGAGTATTTACTAGAAAAAGAACTTAAGTCAAACCACTTTGTAGAGAAAGTTAATGGTCTAAGTAGTTAAATCATATGGATGATCAAAACCAAGACAACTTAATGACAGAAATAACCTCCCTTTGTAAACGTCGAGGATTTATTTACCCTGGGTCGGAAATATATGGTGGTCTCGCAGGAACTTGGGATTATGGTCCGGTAGGCGCCTTGCTTAAGAAAAATCTAAAAGATCTGTGGTGGAAGGAAATGGTCCAACTTCGGGATGACATAGTGGGCGTTGATGCAGCGATTATGATGAATCCTAAGGCTTGGGAAGCAAGTGGTCATGTCGAAGCTTTCACCGATCCGTTAGTTGAGTGTAAGCTTTGTCATAGACGGTTTAGGTCTGACAAAGAAGATGAAATTAAAGGGCATGAAAGAGAACACGAAAGTGACAAAAGTTTACAAAGAGAGAAAATGGCATGGACGGAGCCACAACAATTCAATCTTTTAGTCAAGGCGTATTTAGGAATTGTGGAAGGTAAACAGTCCGAGATTTTCTTGCGTGGGGAAATTACTAACGGAGTCCAGGTTAACTTTCGTAATGTGGTCGACTCGACACGGGTCAAGATTCCTTTTGGGATTGCCCAAATCGGGAAGGCTTTTCGTAATGAAATAACTCCGGGAAACTTCACGTTTCGTTCTCGGGAGTTTGAACAAATGGAAGTCCAGTTTTATGTCAAACCTGATGAAGCCGAGGGAACAAAATGGTTTGATTACTGGAAGCAAAATCGAATGGATTTTTACCTTTCCTTGGGTATGAAGAAGGAAAATCTTCGTTTTCGTGACCACGCACCGGATGAGCGAGCTCATTATGCCAAGATGGCAACTGATATCGAGTATAATGCTCCTTTTGGTTGGTCGGAGTTTATGGGAATTCACCATCGGGGAGACTGGGATCTCAAAAGGCATCAAGAGTATTCGGGACAGGATATGAGCTATTTTGACCAAGTGAGTGGGGAGCGGTTTATCCCTTGGGATATAGAGACTTCGGCGGGAGTGGATCGCTCACTGCTGTTTGTTTTAATTGACTCATACACAGAAGATGGTGAGCGAGTGTATCTAAAACTTCATCCGAAACTAGCCCCCTACAAAGCCGCCGTTTTTCCTTTACTGGCAAATAAAGAAGAGTTAGTATCCAAGGCGAGAAAAATTTACGAAGATCTAAAATCTAGTTTCATGGTCGCGTGGGATGACCGAGGAAATATCGGAAAACGCTACGCAGCTCAGGATGAAATTGGAACACCCTTCTGTATCACGGTAGACTTCGATTCCCTTCAAGATGAAGCAGTGACTATCCGAAATCGTGATAGTGCCACCCAAGAACGCGTTGCTATAAAAGATCTCAGATCTTTCATCTCTGATAAAAT
>MHDB01000027.1 GCA_001816835.1 Candidatus Woykebacteria bacterium RIFCSPLOWO2_01_FULL_43_14
AATTCGTAAACGTATGCAGATAAATAATATTGGAACACAAGTTAATGGTCTTTTGGAAGGTACACAAAAGGTAATGATTGTTACCAGAGAAAATCCGACCTGGGATGGTATTTTTTCAATCCTTGCTTTAAACGAATATCTGATACGTCTTGGTAAACAGACGTGCTTGGTCAGCGGGGAAATCAGCAATCCTGACAACATTAGCGGTGTCTCGGGTTTTGTAAATTCCATCCCACCTAGAAATCTGGTTATCTCTTTTGATTATGTCGAAGGCTCAATTGAAAAAGTGAGCTACAACGTAGAGGGTGATAAATTTAACCTAGTAGTTACTCCTCGAGGTGGTTTGATTAATCCTGAGAAAGTAAATTATTCCTACTCAGGGGAAATTTACGACGTTGTTTTCGTGATTGACGTTCCAGAGCTACCCTTAATTGCTAAGGGAGCGGTCGGCGTAAACGAGACGCCAAACACAACTCTGATAAATATTGATCACACCCAAATAAATACTCTTTACGGCCAGATTAATTTCGTTGATGTGGGGCGGGCTTCGAGCTCGGAAATGGTACTGGAGTTGCTTAATCAACTTAGTGGTCTTAACTCAGATAATGCAACTCTACTTTACCAGGGTATAAAAGCCGCTACCCAGAATTTTTCTCTAGGTGTGAAATCAGAAACTTTAAAAAACGCAGCGCACTGTCTGAAAGTAGTTGAGAGCGCTGAAATAGGCCCAGAGGGAATAAGTGGTACTAGAAAAGATTCGCAAGATACCGAAGCTAAAGATGTAGCGCCAGAGAGCGTAGAGGAACCTACCAAATTGGAAACAAAGCCGGTAGAGTCAGAAAAGACACCTGACTCATCCTGGCTTTCCCCAAAAATTTTCCGGAACTCTCAGTTGGAAAATTGATTAGTCAGTGCTATTCTGAAACAACCCTTTGTTACCATCAGGTCTGACAAAGGTTCAAGGGTTAATTGCAAAGCTTAATTTGAGCTGATATACTAAATTTATGTCCTTAGAAAAAGACGAAAAAACAAAGATTTTACAAGAATTTGCCCAGCATGAGGGAGACACAGGGTCTCCAGAGGTGCAAATTGCTCTACTAACTGAGCGGATTAACCGTCTTTCTGAGCATCTTAAAGATCACAAGCAGGATGTCCACTCTCGCCGTGGTTTGCTTCAAATGGTTAATAAAAGACGAAGAATTATGCTTTACCTCATGAAAAAAGACGCTGATCGCTATAAAAATATTGTCGAGAAGCTAAAGATCAAGTAATATTTTCCTGTCTAAAAAATAAAACGCATTATGAATAGAGAAATTGTTAAAAAAGAAATTAACTGGGAAGGTAAAAAACTAGTTTTGGAAACAGGTAGACTTGCTCACCAAGCAAATAGCGCGGTGCTGGCTACACTTGGTGAAACAGTTGTCCACGCGACAGTCACAAACGCCCTTCCCAAGGAAGATACAGATTTCTTCCCCTTGAGTGTTGAATACGAAGAACGTCTGTATGCCTCTGGACGTATTTCTACCTCCCGTTTTATTAAGCGAGAGGGGCGACCGAGTGAACAAGCCGTTCTCAATGGCCGTCTTATCGATCGTTCTATTCGACCATTATTTCCGAAAGATTTTAAAAACGAAGTTCAGGTTATTGTGACGGTCTTGTCTTATGACAATGAAAACGACCCAGCTGTATTGGGACTGGTGGCCGCTTCAGCCGCTCTTAGCATCTCCGATCTTCCCTGGAATGGCCCAATTGCGGGGATGCGTCTGGGGTATGCAGAGAAAGAATTTATTTCCAATCCCCTCGAGACCGAACTTGAGTCTAGCGAACTTGATTTGGTTGTTTCTTCAAGTGACTCAAAAGTAGTAATGATAGAAGCGGGTGCTCACGAAGTTCCAGAGCAAGTAATATTTGAGGGGATTAAGTCGGCATTCGAAAAGTCTCAACCTGTAATCAAGCTAATCAAAGAATTTGCCACAACCGTTGGAAAAGAAAAAATGACTTACGAGGTCAAGCAGGTTGATGAGCTGGTAAAAAAAGAGATTGTCGAGCACGTTAGAGTAAATTTCAAAGAAAAGCTTTTTAATCCGGATAGAGGGGCCCGAGACCGTGCCACAGGAGAATTCAGAGAAGAAATCTATAAGCTTTTTGAAGGCAAGTTAAGTAAGTCTGAAATGGCTCAGATTTTTGACAAAACAGCCAAGCAAATGGTTCGGGAAGCTATTGTCGATGAGGGAAAGCGGCCTGACGGACGTAAAATCAATGAGGTTCGTGAAATTGAAGTTGAAGTGGGACTTCTTCCTCGGACACACGGGTCAGCGGTGTTCAGACGCGGTGACACCCAAATCCTTTCTATCGCCACCCTCGGTTCCACCTCCCTTGAGCAGCTTATTGATGGTATGGAAGGCGAAGAGACGCGGCGTTACATGCATCACTACAATTTTCCTCCCTACGCTACCGGTGAAGTACGTCGTGTTGGGTCTCCGGGAAGACGAGAAATTGGCCATGGAAAATTAGCCGAAAAGGCTCTCCAACCTGTCGTTCCTGATGAGATCGAATTTCCGTATACCATCCGAGTAGTTTCTGAAACAATGGCCTCCTCTGGTTCTACTTCCATGGGTGCAACTTGTGGCTCTACAATGGCTTTGATGGATGCTGGAGTGCCTATTAAAACGCCTATCACAGGTATAGCCATGGGTCTTATTACCGAAGGCGATAAATACGAAATCCTAACCGACATTCAAGCGCTGGAGGACTTTTTTGGTGACATGGATTTCAAAGTCGCTGGTAGTGAGCAAGGTGTCACTGCAATCCAAATGGATACCAAAATTGACGGACTTACATTCGAAATGATTGATAAAACGCTCAAAGACGCTCGAGTTGGCCGATTACACATTCTGGATGTGATGCTGAAAGCTCTCTCCAAGCCTCGTCCGGAGCTCTCCAAATACGCCCCTCGGGTCCTGGTAGTCCAAATCCCTCCCAAGAAAATTGGGGAAGTTATTGGAAGTGGTGGAAAAACGATTAACCAGATTATTGAATCAAGTAAAATCGATAAGAATACAGTTATTGATATTAACATTGAGGAAGATGGACGGGTCATCATCACCGCAACCAGCGAAGAAGCCGCCGCCAAAGCAGCGTCACAGGTGGAAAATATTACCAAAGAAGTAGAACCTGGTGAAGTGTACGAGGGAACGGTCAAAAGAATTATGCCTTTCGGGGCTTTCGTAGAAATATTGCCTGGAAAAGAAGGCCTGGTCCATGTATCTCAATTGGAAAACCGCCGTGTCGAAAAAGTTGAGGATGTGATTAAGGTTGGAGACAAGTTTAAGGTAAAAGTGCTTGAGGTTGATAGTCAGGGACGAATAAACTTGTCTAAGAAACTAGCGGCAGACTAGTTTTTAGAAAATTACTAGCTTTACCTGTTTCCCTAATGACCAAATCTGACGAGTTGGACCAGTTAAAATGTGAGCTTACCGCAAACAAGGGTCTCCCTCTGCGTGAAGGAGCAACTAATTTGGTTTTTGGCGAAGGGGATATAAACGCAAAGGTTGTGTTAATTGGAGAGGCACCGGGATTTCACGAAGACCGTTTAGCCCGACCTTTTGTCGGTAACGCTGGAAGTTTGCTTAATAAATTACTCTTGAAATCGGGTTTGAGCCGCGAAGAGGTTTATATAACCAACATTGTTAAGTATCGTCCGCCGGATAATAGAGATCCGCTGCCTTTGGAGATTCAAGCTTTTGCTCCTTACTTAGTCAGGCAAGTAGAAATAATAAACCCATCATTCATCGTTACCTTGGGGAGATTTTCTATGAATTACTTCTTGCCCCAAGCTAAGATAAGTGAGGTTCACGGCAGGCCTTTAGTGTTGGGTGGTAGAATAATAATACCAATGTTTCACCCGGCCGCTGCTCTTAGACGAAGCGAGATTTTGGATTTAATTGAGTCGGATTTTGAAAAACTACCACAAATAATACTTTCTCCCGAAGACTTTATGGTTAAGGGAGATGATGAAAACAAGGACCAAATGACTTTGTTTAACTAGCTACAAGGAAATAATTATGCAATTTAGATTACCAGCCAAGCAAACCCACCCCACAAGCGGTCCAACTCTCAGGATCATTCCCTTAGGCGGAAACGGACTTGTAACCAAAAATATGTATGTCTACGAGTATGGGGACGACATTATTGTGGTCGATTGTGGCATGGGTTTTCCTGAGGAGTCTATGCTTGGGATTGACATGGTCATCCCGGATATTACTTACTTACTCGAGCGAAAACGCAAAATCCGAGCAATTTTTATTACCCATGGTCATGAGGATCATATCGGGGCCCTCCCTTTTTTGGCTCCGCAACTCAATGTGCCGATTTACGCGACAAAACTTACCGCAGGGTTGATCAGGGTAAAACTCAAGGAACGTGAAGTACTCAATAAAACAAAAGTTATTGTCTTCGACCCTTCGGAAGTCTTTACTCTAGGGAGTTTTCGCATCACGGCGTTTCGGGTAAGTCATTCGATTCCAGACGCAGTGGGTTTTGGAATCACCACTCCCGCAGGGCTGGCGATCCATACAGGAGATTACAAATTTGACTGGACACCAGTGGACGGTAAACCGACTGACGTGGCCAAGATTACCGCACTGACCAAAGATGGGTGCTTGGTCCTCCTTTCCGATTCTCTACGATCTGAAAAACCTGGTACGACCCTGACTGAGCTGAAGATTCAGGAACAGTTTGAAAATGAAATGCGCTCGGCAATCGGTCGGGTGCTCATAACCACTTTTTCATCCAATATTTCGCGTATTCAGCAAGCGATTAATGCCTCAGTCAAATTTGGCCGCCGTGTTGGTATTGTGGGAAGGTCGATGGAAAATAACATGGTGGTGGCACGTGAGCTTGGGTATATTAGTTACCCCCAGGATTTGTTAATTCCTCCGAAGGACTTTGATCGTGTTCCCCCGAAAAATACAACCCTTATCGTAGCTGGGAGTCAGGGTCAGTCAGGGAGTGCTCTCACCCGTATTTCCCGAGGAGAGCATAAGTTTATCTCGATCAAGCCCGGAGATTTGGTTATTTTTTCCTCAGACCCGATCCCTGGCCATCAAGATGCGGTGCATAGCGTAATTGACAACCTTACTCGTCTCGGTGCCGAAGTACGGTATTCTGATATTATCGATGACTTCCACGTTTCTGGTCATGGGTCACAATCTGAGCTACTGCTAATGCTATCCTTGTGTCATCCGAAATATCTCATTCCTATATCGGGTATGTATCGTCAGATGAAACAGCTGGGAGTACTGGCCGAGCATGCTGGCATGGATCCGAAGAATATTTTTGTAGAAGACGAAGGGACAGTTTTTGAGTTTACCCAAAGCTCTGCTCGGATTACACAAAAAATTGAGTTAAATAACGTAATGGTTGATGGTCTTGGGGTTGGGGATATTGGTAATGTGGTGCTTAGGGACCGTAAAGTGCTCTCAGAAGAAGGAGTTGTCGTTGTGATTGTTACTATCAAAAAATCTACAGGGGAGATGATTGGCGAGCCTGACATCGTATCGCGCGGGTTCGTATATATGAAAGAATCTGAAGGACTCATTAACGAAGCTAAGGCTGTCGTGCGCAAGACCTTAGAGCCTGTAAAAGTTGTTGACTGGCACAATTCTCGGGATAAAATTATTGATCAACTTGAGAAGTTTCTCTACGAGCGTACCGAGCGCCGTCCGATGATTCTTCCTGTTGTAGTGGAAGCCTAAGGAGGTACTATGATTGTTATACCGATAGCGTATAATCCGTATGTCAAAAAGTCCGAGCTCGACGCGTTTATAGTGAAACAAAGAAAAGAGTTGAAATGGGCATACAGTTTTTGGGTCCTTATAAGTGTCGCAACTGTGGTTGCTCTCTACGTTTCACTTAGTCCCCGAATTGGTGGCTTATACGCTAATACTGGATACCAAGTTCCAGGATACGCACAACAGGTC
>MHDB01000028.1 GCA_001816835.1 Candidatus Woykebacteria bacterium RIFCSPLOWO2_01_FULL_43_14
TGGAACCCGAGATAAACGTGGAACCCGAGATAAACGAGCCTTTTGAAAGGCTGGGAATAGAAGACCCTCGAATCGTAAAAATGGGGGAAAGTTTCTTGATTACTTACACCGCGGCCTCACTCTACCCGGCCCGAATGGCTAGAAAAGGAGCGGAATCGTTGTTTAAGGAGGGCGTGCCCTGGCGGATTAGAATAGGTCTGGCGGAGACCAAAGACTTCAACACGTTTGAAAAGCTGGGGTTTCTTCTCGATGACCTAGATGCCAAGGACAGCGTCCTTTTTCCCGAGAAAATCGAAAATCAATATGTCTTAATAACTAGGTCCAATCCAAATATGGTCATTTCCTACTCTCCAAACTTGGTAACTTGGACTCAACCGGAGTTTATGGCAGGCCCTAGGTTTGGGATGTGGGATGGCCTTAAAATAGGCGCTGGATCTACACCTATTAGAACTAAGGATGGCTGGTTGCTCTTTTACCACGGAGTTAATGATAAAAAGATTTATCACCTAGGAGCGCTGCTGCTGGATCTAAACAACCCTAAAATAATTTTATACCGCAGCAAAAAACCGCTTCTAATACCCGAAAAACCTTACGAAAAGAAAGGTTTAACTCCTAATATTGTCTTTACTTGTGGGGCTATTGAGTGGGATGATCAGTACTTTATCTATTATGGTGGTGCCGATCGGGTGATTTGCGTTGCCACCTGCCACAAAGATTTGAATGGTATTTTCTAGGTAGACACACCCGGTGTGTGTTAGCTCGACATAAAAACTTGGGCCAAATCTTTACGTAACCTTGACTACAACGCCTATTTAGGCTAAAATACTTTTAGTTGTATAAAAGCGTTGGCCCGCCAGCTGGACCTAAAACAGAGCTTTGGCGGACAGGAGTCTATCCTAATAGACAAGCTGCATAGAAAAAGACCACTCTGGTGGTCAAAACTATGACGGAAGGATACCGTAAAATAAATCCTAAGTGTGTCGGCAACGGAGCACTCAATGAGGATTATGAAACTTAATTGATGCACCTTCGGGTGCAGTTTTAGTTTAATAATCGAAGCAAGGTGGTACCGCCAATTTAATGGCCCTTGTGAGTTCACGAAATTCGTGGGCTGACGAGGGCTTTTTTGTAGCCCCAGAAAGGAAAAGGATGTCTGGACCATACGATTACTGGTGGTGGTGGGACGCGAGGCCCAAAGAACTTTTACGAGGAGGGGAAGTTGTTATCAAGATAGGCAGTGGGGTTTTGATCCAGTCTTATTCCCGACCGACCTTGAAAGAATCTGGAGCGATGAATCAGCGGGTTTTTAACTGGATTGCCGGTTGTGCTAAGGCGTTAGCAAGTATGGGGTCTAAGGTTGCTTTGGTTAGTTCCGGTGCTGTTTATTGTGGCAGAATTGAAGACCGAGAGCTTAATCGAGCCATCTTTGGATTAGAAAAAAGAGCTACCAAAGATGGCTCTTTAGAAGACCAAATTACCTGTTTACGACAATCAGCTGCTAGTATTGGGCAACCGATCCTTATGAGTCATTGGAGGAAAGCTTTTGATCCTCTGGTCACGGAGCAAATCTTGTTGGATGATCAAACACTAAAGATAGGAGTTGAGAGGGTCAAGTGTAGCTTTGAGAGGGGAGGAGTAATTCCAGTAATTAATGCCAATGACGCCGTAATAACTAGTGGGGTTAGAGAATTATCAGTGTGTGCTGATAACGATCGCCTAGCCCGTCTAATCGCTGAAGGTTTGGATGCAATCCTTTTGGTAATTATCACTACCGCTGGTGGATTAAGGGATAGAGACGGAAGAATTATAACCTATGTTGATCTGGAATCGTCACTTGAAGTTGGTAAGTTTTCGAAATCTCAGTACGGTACTGGTGGGATAGAGTCCAAAATAGCCGAGGCCAGGGCTTTTGCGAGAGGTGGTGGGATAGTGTTAATTACGGATGCGGATTACTTAGGTAAGTGTCTGATGGGTGAGGTGGATAAAGGTACTTGGATTTATAGTCTTTCTGCCTTAAAGGCTAAGGGAAGAAAGCATTGGGACACTAATATTCAAAACCGGCTAGTCGCCTGTGCCAAACGTAGATTAGAAAAGGCCGAGAGAGTTTCTGTACGAGATTATTAGGCTAAGAGAAATTGTAGGAGTTCTTGATAAACTTTCTCTTTCTCTTGGTATATTCTGTGAACAAAACAAAGCTTGAGAACGAGTAACTGTAGGTAAGTAGAGAGAAAAAGGCCTAACGAAAGTTGGGCCTTTCTTTATGGGTAAGGGTTGCCGAGTTTAACTATCTCGGAAGCGATAAAAGTTCGTTTGCCTCTTGCCGGATTGCTCAGTGTATAGCTTGTCACAAACCCGGCTCTGGTTTCGCTATCTACTTTTACATAATTAAGATTAGGTTCTGAAAAATTGCCTTTCATGGTTAGAGTGAAAGGGACATAGGCAATTGGGGAAGCGCCGTCTTTACCTCGTCGAGCCGAGATTTGAGTTTGACCCGTAAGGTCGTTCCCTTGGACGCCTAACCCACCTAACCCCTGGTTAAAATGAGCCAGCTTAAGTTCAACACTAGATACTTCACCGGATACATTGTCTGGGTAATTCCAGATAAAGTAGTATTCGACCAAAACAGTACTCTTATCTAAAAACTTGGTACTCTGTTCGATAACATAAACTTTTCTTAGGCTATCCTCCGGAGTGGAAATAGTGTAGGCAATTTGTTTATTGCGTCGATCGAGGCGGTAATTAGAAATTTGTTCCCACAAACCGTAGCTTTTCCCATCGACAACAAGGGTTGAGTCTAAGTGACCATAACTAAGAACAGGGTAGTTATCGGAAGTTAAAATCTCTGGTTTTCCAGATTCTTGGTTCAGACGAAACTTCACTCTTACGCCATTTTCTAGAGAAAGATTGATTTCTTTGAGTAGGTCATCTCTCTCCACCTCACCAACTTGCTGATACGCTTTTCCCAAAAGAACTCCTACCACCAGAATACTAAGGATAAAAAATCCCCAGCCAGTGTAATTTAAAATTAAATGTTTAAGAAGTTTCATTGTTTGCCTTTTTTACAGTATACCAAGTATAACAAAGGGTTACAGCGGTAAAAGTAAGTGCTACGAGTCTTAAGTACCACAGTCTAATGCTGGCCCCGCTTACCCAGTCTGAATAAAGTAGTACCGATGAAGTGTCTAGGTTAAAGCTTCGCAACATCGGTAAGGCAAAACCCGTGATTGGGACGTTGACGATTGCGAAACATAAAGGCAGTACCCACAGTAAAGTATAGAGTAGGTTTTTAATTTTGCCGGGGTGCTCTTTTAAGTCTATGAGGAGAAAAGGCAGCATGACAAAGATGTACTGCTCGTTGACGATTTTGTTAAAGATTAGGTAACCCAGAAGGGAAACTAAAACAGTCTGATTTAAGCTAAATGATCTTTTGGCAATTAGGTAATAGATAAAAAGCATCCCAATAATAAAAATCATGAGTGAAACATTGGGTATCACAAAATGGTAAATCGGGAGCAAAGTATCAAAATTAATATAGTTGTTGCTTAGGTAGTAGGGTAATTGCTGCACCAAAAGTTGCGGTGTCAAACCGCTGCCCACGCGGGAGGCGTGAAAATCTAAGACAAACAAAAATCCGTCGAAAAAAGGCAAAATAAATACCAAATTTGTTGCCACAAATACTGCAATAAAGGCTAAAAACGATCTCAGACTGGTTTCCTTTTTAATCAAATAGATTAGGATTGCGGGAAAGACAAACCACGGAACAAACTTGGTCATAGCGCCAAGTCCAAGGAAAAAACTCCCCCAGTTGAGCTTGTTCTTTTCAATTGCTAGCATACTTAGAAGCAGGAAAAGAGTCATTAGGCTATCAAACATCCAGGAAGCCGATATTAGGATTACGTAAGGGTTTAGCAGAAAAGATTTAGCGCGGTAAAGATCCAACCTCTTGGAGAGTAACCAGGCGATCGCTATATCAGAAATAATAAGTGGTATTTTGAAGAAAAAATTAAAGTCCCAGGGAACTTTTAGCACTGGTGCTGCGTGGGAGACGACAAAGCTGTAGTCAATGTTAGGATGTAGTAACCCAAAAAGCTTGGCTGGAAGGTAATAAATTAGTATTGGGAGTGGTGGGTAGGCGTAATACTCAAAATTATAGTCCCACCCAGGCCCGACGTAAGCACGAGCGAAACTTGATAAGTACATCATGGTGTCGTAAGGGGAAATATTGCGCGCTAAGTCAACAAAAAAATTATAAAAAGTCTGAATATCCCAAGGATGGGTGAAAAAGGCTGTTAGTAACCTTATTATCAGTCCCAAAAGGGCGAGTTTGACGAAAGAGTTTAGGTTTTTCACATATGTATCATATCATTAATTACTTGACCCTTTTCGCCTCAGGCTTTACCCTTACATTATGGAACTAGCTGGCCTAACCACCTCCGAAGCTCGTGCTCGTTTGAGGCATTATGGTCCGAACGAAATAAGGGAAACGAAGAGAGTCGTCGCTCTCACCCTTTTCTTAAGACAATTCCGCTCACCTTTAGTCATAGTTTTATTTCTGGCGGCTTTTGTTTCCCTGCTTTTAAGCGATGTAATAGATGGAATTTTGATAATTATTATTGTGCTAATCAACGGCCTTTTAGGATTTTATCAGGAATACAAAGCAGAAAAAATTCTTCAGGCTTTAAAAAAAATTTCCTCCCCCATAGCCAGAGTTATCAGAGATAGTAAAGAATCTGAAATTGCAGTGAGCCAACTCGTCTCAGGAGACGTGGTTATTTTAGAGAGAGGCGCGCGGGTGCCGGCTGATGGGAAGATAATCCAAGCCTTTAATTTTGAACTAAATGAGGCTGCTTTGACTGGAGAGTCCGCGAGCGTTTTCAGAGATTCACGGGACCCCAATAATCAGATATTTTTAGGGACTACTGTGGTGGGCGGAAGAGCGATTTATGAGATCAGTGCTACTGGAAGTGGTACTCGGTTTGGCAAAATCGCTACCCAACTAGAAACCTTAGAAGAAGAAAAAACACCCCTTGAAAAAGAGATTGAGTCTCTAGGCAAGAAATTAGGAATTATGGCTTTAGTTAGCGCTGGTTTGGTATTTGGGACAGGTGTTTTGCAAAGTTTGGGGGTAAGGGAAATGTTTATTACGGCTGTTTCTTTGGCAGTAGCCGCTGTACCAGAAGGACTCCCCGCAATTATAACCACGACTTTGGCTTTGGGTGTTCAGCGCATGGTTGGTCGTAAAGCGGTAGTTAAGAGACTTGGGGCGATTGAGGCGCTAGGAGCAGTTGAGATAATTTGTACTGATAAGACCGGGACTCTGACTACGAATGAAATGAGGGTGAGAAAAATCTGGTTAAATAACCATAGCCTTTCCTTAGGAAGAGCAAAAGAGGAGGTAGCTAAGGAACTTAATCTCAAAGGTCCTTACCTAAGTAGTTTGTTGAAAATAGCCATCAACTCATCTACCGCTGGCCTTGTTCATAAGGAAGACAAGATTAAATTTGACGTTATCGGCGAACCGATGGATGGGGCGATGCTACTTTTTGCGATAGACGCAGGTCTGAACCTTGAGGAATTAAGAGATGAGTCCCAAAGAGTTCAGGAGTTTGCCTTTGACCAGTCATTACGGCTGTCCTCGAGCATTTGTCGCTCTAAAGATAGCTTGGAAGCGTATATCAAAGGGGCCCCCGACGCGGTTTTGAAAAATAGTAGTTACATTTTTCTTGACAATAAAAAGCAAAAACTTACCCCTAAATTAAGAGAGAGCCTGACCGCTGATTACGAAAAGTTCGCTGACCTTGGTCTTAGGCTGATGGCCTTTGGTTATAAGAAAATCACTGTCGGTGAAGTAGAAGCCCTTAGTTGGGAGAGAAAAAAGGTAGAAACCGAGCTGATTTTTGTGGGTTTTGTCGGAATTGCTGATCCTCCGAGACCAGAGATTGAAAAAGCTGTTATTGAAGCTAACCACGCGGGTATTAGGACTATTATCATAACTGGGGATAATGAGCTTACAGCGAGCGCGATTGCCAAAGAAGTGGGGCTTCTCAAGGAGGGGGATGAAGTTTTGAACAGTCAACTACTTTCTAAAATGGGTGAAACAGAGTTGGTTCGGTTGCTACCTAGAATTAGAATTTTTGCCAGAGCCACCCCCGAGGACAAACTTAGGATTGTCGGGATGTATCAACAATTAGGTTTGGTGACCGCGGTAACAGGTGATGGTGTGAACGACAGCCTTGCTTTGAAAAAAGCTGATGTTGGAATATCGATGGGTTTGACCGGAACAGATGTTGCCAAAGAAGCCTCAGATATCATCGTTACAGATGACAATTACGCTAGTATTGTCAAAGCGATTGAAGAGGGCCGGGTCATCTACGACAACATCTTGAAGGGTGTCAAGTTTTTGCTGGCAGGTAATCTCTCAGAAGTTATTTTTATTCTACTTTCTTTGGCTAGTTCCTTGCCCATACCTTTGTATCCTATCCAAATACTTTGGATAAACTTAGTTACTGACGGTCTTCCTGCCTTGGCTCTAGCAGTTGATCCTAAGGATCAGGAAGTTATGAGAAGACCTCCTCGGGACAGGAGCCGGAAAATTGCTGATTGGGCATCCTTGAAAACGCCGATTATTCTAGGAACAGTCATTGGGTTGCTCAGTTGGGGTGTCTACCTAATTTTTCTTCAAGGTTTTAGTGTCGATCAGGCCCGCACCGCAGCCTTTAGTACTCTCATCATACTGCAAATGATCTTAGTCTTGGTTATTAGGAAAGGGAAAGGAGCGCCCAACCATTATTTGTTTATTTCGATAATGCTTACTTTAGCTCTTCAGGCCTTGATAGTTTTTCATCCCGCTTTCCAAAAAGTGTTCAAAACAGAAGCTTTTTTCTAGATCGTTGACAGGTGTCAGCACTGGCACTATAGTGAGGTTGTGGATACAACACTCCCAAATAGTCCCGAGTTACCTCCTATTAGAACTTTACTACGAGACTCTTGGTCAACTCTTAGGACCAGTCTTTCTCAGTTGTTTATCTTAACTGTGATAAGTTTTGTAGTAACGGCAGCAGTCATAGGCGCAGTTGCCGCAGTGGGGCTAACCATACTACTATCTAGTGGTTTAATGTCAGCAGGTGTTATTCAGGACTCTACTGCGTTACCAATTATGGTAACTGTGACCTGTATTACCTTTTTGGTGTTGCTCGCCTTATTGGCTATTTTCAACATTGCTATTGGAAATGCTCAGATTTTAGTGATCGATGCGCACAAAGACCCAAGTTCTTTAACAACGCTGATTAAAGGCGGTTATAGGGTTGCTGTGCCCATGCTTTTGACTGGGTTATTGGGAGGTTTACTAATTATTGGTGGGTTTTTTGTTTTTATTGTCCCTGCTTGGCTATTTATGTTTCTTTTTTCTTTTAGTGCCTATGCTGTGGTCCTCGACGGGTATGGTCCTATCCCGGCCTTGAGACGAAGTATTGCTTTGGTTTCTAGCCACTTTTGGTCAGTCTTTACCAGAATAGTGCTTTTATACGTGATCTACTTCTTTGTTTCCTACCTCTTTCCAAAAGTGTTAGGTTTGGTCAGCGGAGATTTTAACCTGTTGGTCCAAGGTCTCTCATTTGTCGCAGATGTTGTTTTAGGGTGGTATATGTTAGCTTACACCCTGACTTTATATAAACAGATTAGGGCTACTTCAGGGAATGAGCAAGGGTCCCTGAAGTGGTTAGTCTTGACCGCACTCATTGGTTGGGGGTTGATAGTCCTTTTATCTATCGGGATGTTTAGGTTCGTTCAGTCAGACGTTTTCAAAAAGTATTCCGAGGACTTTACAGAGTCCATCAGGAAGAATATTCAACAAGAAGATAAAAACTTCCAAGCTCCGGAACTTGATTTTTACAATACCGAAATTCCTTCGGAAACTCCTTCCTTTCCCACTTCAGAAAGTATCTAGCTTTTCCTTTCGGGTAAATTTGTGATAAAAGGCCAGTTTTGTTAAAATTAAACCTTATGGTTAACTGTGAGGATAATTTTTACTCTCCGACAGACGGCAAACTTGACTACACTGGTGTTGTCTATAAAATTGCTGAGTTTATCAAATCCGGCAATGATTTTGTTCATCAAGTTGTCGTGGGAACTGATTCCAAACCGTCCAACTCTGATAAAGGCGTGGACTTTATAACTGCGGTGGTAGTGCACAGAGTCAATAAGGGTGGGATTTACTTTTGGCGTCGAGTGAATAAAACAAAGAATTTCGCCTTGACTGAGAGAATTGGTGAAGAAACAGTTCTCTCACTTGAACTTGCTACCAAACTTCGGGACACATTTCGCCATAACGGTTTGAGTGCTTATGAGCCTGAGATTCACGCTGATGTGGGTGAAAATGGAGCAACTCGGGATATGATTAAGTGGGTAACTGGGATGATTATTGGGAGTGGTTTTAAGGCAAAAATAAAACCTGATTCCTATGGAGCGAGTACCATCGCTGATAAACACACCTAATGCAATTTCCAATTTCCAATTCTCAATTTTCAAAGAAATCGCTTGAGATAGTTGAGCTAGCCAAAGTTCCTGAAGAATTTCTCGGGTCGAGAAAAGAAGCGAATCTTTTGGAATACGTTAATAGTCGTATTCTGGTATCTTTGGGGGGTGGTAGTGTGGTTGGTTCTGTTCGGATTGCGGAGCAAGTTGGATCCCCGATAAAAGGCTTGATTACCGATCTAATGGTTGACAAGTCTCACGGCCAGAATGGAGTCGAAGAAGAACTGATAAAAAGTGCTGAAAAAAAGCTTGGTGAGCTTGGTGTTAAGGAAATCGACGGGCTGTGTCTTGATGGGGTTAGCCAGGTGCGCTATTACTATCGCCTAGGTTTCAAACCCTTTCGGAGAACGGTTAGTATTACTTGGGACTTGACTAAAGAAAGTGTTAAGGAGGTTAATCCTGAGTATGAAATGAGAGAGTTTCAGGAGTTCAAGGAAGAGTTTGCTGAAGTAATCGTTAATTCACTCCAACCATATTGGACTCCTTGGAAAGAAGGCGCCGACAAAAAGAATCAAGAAGCTAGAATCAAGAAGCAGCTTGAAGAGTTGTTTGTAGACAAAAGCTATCGAGTGTTTGCCGCCTTTCAAGACGGACAGATGGTAGGATTAGTTGACGCTTGCCTAAGCGAACCCAACTTAGTCTTTGGAGTGTGTGTCAGGCGAGATTTTGGCGGGCGAAAACTTGGTTCCACTCTTTTAAAAGCTAGCTTGAGTTATCTTAGGGAACAAGGATTGAAAATGGCGAAAACTCTTGCGACTTCGGGACTGGATGACTATGACCCACAAATCTATCTCTACACCCTTTCGGCTGGTGGGAAGATGGAAAAAGAGTACATAGATTTAAGGAAAGAGATATGACACACCGCCCTTCGCGGAGAGTTACGGGACGGTTGTGCTGATGCCCAAAAAGAAACGATCTGAATTAGGGTAAGATTGAGTCTTACTCTTTTTCAGACCGTGGGGATAAGCTGGCTAAGAACCTTTTTGCTATTCCCAGCAATTTTCCTGGAGTTGTTTCAGGTGAAGCATTTGGTTCAGTTACCTGAGCTGAGGTGATTGTCCCAAAGAATCCATCTACGACAGTTGCTCCCTGGTCTAAATTAGCCACATCTAACCCTTCTTCTGCCATGACCTGCCCAAGCCCTGCTTTAAGAAGGTTTTCATTTTCGGGGAATCCATAGTGATGGATTTTTACCCAGTAGATGATGGCGCCGGTTGCCGCGAGCCCGCTGGCAACAATAATGATGGTTGTCCAAAGCTTCTGATTTCCAATATGTACAAGACCGCGTGATGTGGTTAGATCTTTGAATCCGTCGCTTGTACTGCTCACATGCGTCTCCTTACCTAACCAAAATCCTTGCAGAGTTTTTATTGAAACCTAAAAAACAACTCATCTAACCACCTTCAGCCTTACTCTTTGAATGGCCCGGACTCCAAGAGCTACCAGTGTGTAAGCTGCTTTGTAAAGTTGTAGGTTCGTGTGCCTAGCTCTCCCATGGAATGATATTGTCCAACCTTCACCGGTTTCGGTGCGGTGTCGTGCCGAACCCTGAGGTGTAAGTGTTAACTCCTTATCCTCACCTATCTCCGGATAATCAGCCAGCGCTTCACTGACTACTTTTTCGGCTTCAAGGATATTTTCCGGTGGTGCCAGCACTTTAAGTTTTATAATGTATAAAACCCAACCACCAACCAAGACTGTGGCTGTAACAGAAACTCCGACTAAGATATTCTTCCTGCCAATTCTCCTGAACCATTCTTCCCCAAACCGTTTTAGGCTTTTCACCCCATCCATGTAAACCTCTCTTCGCGATGGAGTTTACCTTGAGAGCTGAGACGTGTCAAGCAATTGAAATATTGACACCACATTGTTGAACTCCATGCCCTTTTCTGCTACGGTGTATCTGGAGGATAACCATATGTCACCATTTCAAGTCAAAGATTTACCCTACGCCAAAAATGCTGTTGAAGGAATCTCCGAAAAAGAGATGGAGATCCACCACGACAAGCTTTACGTCGGCTATGTGAACAAACGTAACGAAATCGAAGAAGCGCTCAAAACGACTGATAAATCCAAAGCCCATCACAACTACTCGGAATTTCGCGCCTTAAAGCTTGAGGAGACTTTTAACGCTGATGGTCAGATTCTTCACGAGTTATATTTCCAGACCATGGGTCCTAATGCAGGAGTTACCAAACCAAGTGAAGCTTTAATGAAAAAAATCGAGGAAAGCTTTGGGTCGTTGGAGAATTATCTCGAAGATTTAAAAGCGGTGGCTCTAGCTGCTCGAGGTTGGGCAGTCTCTGCCTACGAGCCAACGGACGGCAAAATACACAACTTTCTGGCTGATTTCCATTCCCACGGTGGGGTGTGGGGCGCTATACCCATATTAACTGTGGATGTGTACGAGCACGCCTTTTTTATGGATTACGGATCGGATAAAAAAAGTTATCTTGAAGCCTGGGCCAAGGTAATTAATTGGGATGAGGTCTCTAAGAATTTTGATAAAGTAACAAAATAAATGTTTTTAAATACAGTCAATAGTTTCTCAAAACACCGTTTTAAGTTTGTTTTAGTAGTATTTATTTTTCTGGTATTAGGTTACGCTTTCTCAAAACTACCTTTTACTAAAAACACTTCTGGTCCAACTAACGATGAGACTGTTTACGATAATCTTGGTAGTGCAGTTGTAGCGAAAGGTGGTGAGATTTACAGGGTAGATTTAGCCACGTCAGTCTCGACACTTCTAACGGCATTAGAGTTTGAGATACTGGACATAGAGGCCTCTCCTATCGAGTCAAAAGTTGCCTATTTCTACTTCGACAAAAATGAACAGAACCACCCATATTCTAGACCTAACTCAGGGCTTGCTGTCCTTGATCTTAATTCTAAAGAGACTAAAAACCTTATCCCACTAGTAAAAGGCAGTAAAAAAGAGCTGGACTACCTAATCTGGTCTCCGGATGGTAAATACCTATCTGTATGGGTTGACGGCGGGAGTGTGGCCCAGATTTACGAGGTATCAGCAGGGAAAAAAGTGTTTGAAGTGAGAGAAGCGGCCGTTGAGGACAGTGTTAGTCCTATTGTGTTTGTACCAGGTAGCGAGGGAGTTGTTTCCTATATTGTGAACAACACCTTGATAGAACAGAAAATTAGCATTTCCGAACCTAAGGTTGTCTATAACGAATTGGAAGCCTATTTGACAGTCCACGAGGGACCGCCACTAGCACTTTTCCCGACCTTTTCTAAAACAGGCAGATACGTTACTTTTAACTCAAAAGACAACATTGTTCTATATGATAGAGAATCTGGCGTTTCAAAAGTTGTGGCACAACCTTTAGGTCAACCCGAAGATGAGAACTACCAGACAGGCTACATAGTTGGATTTAATGATAGAGACGAGCTACTTTATCTACTTGGCAACGACTCAGCGATAGATAAAGACACCAAAATGTGGGTTACGGTTTATTCGCCAATAGCTGATAGCATGCGAGCTTTTAATGTCTATGCTGCAGCTAGTCCAAACAGTTTGATTCTTTCGGGAGATTTATCTAAGTTAATTGTCAGTTCGTCATTTAGTGGAGAAGGTATCCAATATTATGATAGTGAGGGAAGTTTACTAAAAGATTGTATTAAAGAAGAAGATTTCAGCTATGACTATTATGATTGGGTGGGTTTCAGGAAACCTGAGTCCCCATTACAAGTCTGGTCACCTAATGGTAGTTATCTCATTTCCAAAAGAGGAGACAAACTGGTAGTTTACGACCCTGAGAATTGTAAGATGCTAAAAATAATAGATCAACCTTCAGACTTGGTTAGTTGGATAAACTAACTAGGTTACTAGCTAGACACACCCGGTGTGTACTAGGTAGACACGTAAGGACTATTCGAGCAACAGGTGTTTTATTTTGTTTAAATCTCTTTGGTACCCCACCTGATCTGAATGAAAACTTTTAAATTTTTCTAAATTAGGGAAGTAACCCAATAGTTCGGAAGTGTTAACTAGGCCAGTATTTCTTTTTCCCAGGAAATCATAAAAAGATGTCCAAGGACAGTTTTCTAACTGTGCCATGTTCTTTAGCACAAAAGAAGTCACTGGGTTGATGTTTATATATCGGCCTACATGAAGTAGTTGTTCTTCTGTTTCTATTCTCACAGCCTTAAACATAGACTGGAACACAGAACCGGTTCTTTGATTCTTAGTGTTAAAAAACTTGGCATAACTATTTTGAAAGTTCCTTAAAAAGCTGGAAATCCCATTTTCAGTTGTTTCCCTAATGAGGTAATGGAAGTGGTTTGGCATCAGTGAGAAAGCGAGAAGGTCAATTTGTTTCGGCGTTTTAATTAGTCTTTCTAGGAAGTTTGGTTTATCTTGTAGATTTAATCTTTGATAGTGTGAGAAACGGATTGAAGGTCTATATGAGTAAAAGTTAAATGTTTCTAAGGCACGGTTGTAATCTCTTGATTCAAGAAAAACTGGTTGGCCAGCAATACTTCGATTGAAGATGTGATAAACCTCACCAGTTGCTAGAGGCAAGTACCGATAGGGCATACGTTCAGACTGTATACCCAATTTCCTGATGTGTCAAGCTAACACACACCGGGTGTGTGAGGCTAAACTATTGAGAAGATGTTGGTGTTGGGGTAGCGCTTCTTGTAATCTGGGCCTGCTTCTGAAAACGGTATGCTAGGTACACTCTTCGGTAAACTAAGGCTAGGATGAAAGTGGCGGCGTAAAACCAATACAGGATTTTCATTGGCGTTTCCTGAGTGTGGGAACCGATACTTTGACTATGAAACAAAATCAGGACAAACACGCCGTACTGAAAAAAGTGGATTTTACGCCAGTGTTTGAGGAGTAAAGGGTGGTTACGAAGTAGTGCTGCTCCAACACCACAAAGGTATAGGCCAAAGCCTAATATTCCAAACCAGATATAAATTTTTCTTTCAGGATCCAAGAAGTTATAGTCAAAAATTTTAAAACTTATCCCAAAGCGCATGACTTGGGCTAGATACATCAACGTGGGGTGGAGGAAAATAACAAAAATTGAGAAAATTCCCTCGAAAATATGAAATTTCAAAAGACTTGAGCGTGAGAAAAGTCGGCTTAATAACTCCAAAAGCGCCCCAAACATAATCTGAGTCCAGACGAGGGAAAATCCCAGCAATCCTAGTAGGGGAAATGTGAGTAAAAGAGTCTGCTCGAAGGTTAATTTTTGAGAGACAAGGGTTAGACCGCTGGTATTAAACCAGGTACTGATCGGGATAACAAATGAAATTACGAAAATTGATATGACAATTAATTGTAAAGCCCGTCGCATGGTGTGTTAAAAGTCTCCTTGCTATAATATAGCATATCTATGAAACTAAGCGGAGGTTGGAAAATGAAACTTGTTAACAAATTGGCCTTGTTGCCAGTACTAGTTTTCTTGGCGGTCTTTGTTACCGCTTGTTCACATGATAAGGGTAACCAAGCCCAGCCTAGCCCATCAACCCAAAGTTTGGATAATCCAACAGTGGGTGAGAAAATTGAAGCACCTTTAGCCGAGACTAACGTAACGATTCAAAACTATGCCTATACTCCTGCCAGTATAGAGGTTAAAAAGGGAACAGCCGTTAGGTTTACTAATCTTGATAAAACTGGCCACACTGTAACAGCTGATGACGGCAGTTTTGACACTCCGCTTTTTTCCGACGGGGAAAGCCAGACAATTACTTTTAACCAAATAGGCGAATTTCCTTACTACTGCCGCCCACACTCCTATATGAAGGGGAAAGTAATTGTAGTTGAGTAACTAAAGTACCCTGTTTTCTAAATTGAGTAAAGATTATACCTGACGTTGACTTTGAATACCTCATCTACTATGCTCACTCCTATGGATGTGTTAGCGATCAATGATCTGTTTGTGAGTGCTCAAGGTAAGGAAATCCTCAAAGGCTTAAACCTCAAGTTACATAAAGGTGAGATACATGTTTTGATGGGTCCTAACGGCTCTGGGAAGTCGAGTTTGGCCGCAACTTTAATGGGTCATCCCACTTACCAAGTAACTAGTGGTTGTATTCGATATAAAGGACGTTATATTACACGCCTCAGCCCTGATGAGAGGGCTAAGCTAGGTATTTTTCTGGCGTTCCAGAATCCCCTTGAGATACCTGGGGTAACTCTTTCCAATTTCCTACGTACAGCCTACAACGCTACTCACAAAGACCGAGTTTCTATTCCTGAATTCAAGAAAAGGTTGCATACTATAGCCTTGAAGCTAAAACTAGAGGACTCTTTCCTAAACCGGTATCTAAATGATGGTTTTAGTGGTGGGGAAAAGAAAAAGGCTGAAGCACTTCAGCTACTAGTGCTAGAACCAAAGCTTGTAATACTTGATGAGACTGATTCAGGTCTTGATGTTGATGCCCTAAAAAAAGTGGCCAAGGCAATAAGTGACTATGTTTCGGAGGAATGTACCATCTTGGTTATTACTCATTATCAAAGAATATTGAAATATCTAGAGCCTGACTATGTTCATATTATGTCAGATGGTCAAATTGTTAGGAGCGGGGGTAAGGAAATAATATCTTTGATTGACGAACAAGGCTACGAAGGTGTCTATGGCTAGGGTTGATTTCAAAATAGGGGCTGAAAACTACAAGTATGGATTCGCTGATAGAGAAGACTATATTTACAAATCTGATAAAGGTTTGTCTCCAGAAGTAGTTAAAAAAATTTCAGATATTAAGAATGAGCCGCCCTGGATGAGGGAGTTTAGGTTGGCAGCTCTGTCAATCTTTCAATCCAAACCCATGCCAGGCTGGGGGGCTGACCTGTCCACACTAGATTTTAACAACATCCATTACTATGTAAAACCTTCAGAAAAACAAAGCGGGAGTTGGCAGGATGTGCCGGTTTATATCAAAAACACTTTCGACAAACTTGGGATCCCTGAAGCTGAAAAGAAGTTCTTGGCAGGGGTGGGTGCTCAGTACGAGTCCGAAATGATTTATCACAATTTGGCCCAGGACTTATCCAAAAAAGGGGTAATTTTTAGCGACATGGATTCAGCTGTGAAAGATTATCCCGATTTGGTTAGGAAGTATTTCAGCACTATTATTCCACCCTCAGATAACAAATTCGCAGCTTTGAATAGCGCCTGTTGGAGTGGGGGGAGTTTTATTTATGTTCCCAAAGGGGTACGTGTCGAGATTCCCTTGCAAGCGTATTTTCGGATAAACACTAAAAATATGGGTCAGTTCGAGCGAACGTTGATCATTGCTGACGAGGGTAGTTTTGTCCATTATTTAGAGGGCTGTAGCGCGCCTATTTATACTACCGATTCTCTACATAGCGCTGTGGTGGAAATAATTGTTAAAAAAGGGGCTAGGGTGCGTTACACGACTATCCAGAACTGGTCAACCAATGTTTATAACCTGGTGACTAAAAGAGCACGAGTTGAAGAAGAAGGGGTTTGTGAATGGGTGGATGCCAATTTGGGAAGCAAAGTGACTATGAAATACCCAAGTGTCTATCTAGTGGGGCGAAAAGCCAAGGGGGATATTCTTTCGATTGCCTTTGCCAGTCGTAACCAGGTCCAGGATGCTGGGGGAAAAGCCCTGCATTTCGCGCCGGAAACTTCCTCGAGTATCATTTCCAAATCAATCTCCAAAAATGGTGGGCGAACTTCTTTCCGTGGCTTATTAAAAGTTTTTCCTGGCGCCAAGGCTTCAAAATCAATGGTCAGGTGTGACGCTCTGATCTTGGATTCTCTTTCCCGATCTGATACCTACCCGACGATTCAGATTGATGAAAAACAGGTTAGCATTGGTCACGAAGCGGTTGTTTCAAAAATAGGTGATGAGCAGCTCTTTTATCTAATGAGTCGGGGTTTAAATGAGACTCAGGCCATGGGAATGGTTGTAAATGGGTTTATAGAACCTATTGTCAAAGAGATTCCCTTGGAGTATGCGCTGGAAATGAACAAACTCATCCAATTGCAGATGGAGGGGGTAGGATGAACTATCTTTTGACTGACGCTAAAGATAACTTGGAACTTCGGGTCACGAAAAATCAAAAACACTATGTTCTGGAAAAATTACTCGACTACGACAAAGAAGTCACAAGTAGTACTAAAATTGTCATCGAAGAAAACGGCGAGGTTTACTATTTTTTACTCCTTTCAGGAGGTTCTCAAGTCTCTAAAAGTATCGAGATTGTCTTGAAAGGGGACTTTAGTAAAGCCACAATTTTGGGAGTTTACCTTGGAGAAAAGGACCAAAAATACCACCTCCGAGTTGTTTCCAACCACCAAGGATCTGACTCCAGGGCCCTAACTTGGATAAATGGCGTTTTATATGGTCAGTCTAGTTCCAATTTTGATGGTATGGTGAAGATTGATTCCGGGCTTCACCGAGTAAACTCGTATCTTGCTAACCACGTCTTAATCCTTGGAGATGAGGCGAGTGCGAATGCTATACCCTCACTTGAAATAGAGTCAGATGATGTAAAATGTTCTCATGAGGCCACTGTTGGGCAGGTGGGAGATGCGGAAATGTTCTATCTTCAGAGTCGTGGTTTGACTGCTGACCAGGCAGAAAAACTACTGACACAGGGATTTTTCGAATCGGTTACTAGTAAAATAGAAAACAAAGAATTTCGCCTGAAGGTTTCGGAGTTTATGGAAAGAAATAGTAAAGACGTAATTAGTAATAAAATTACTCAATAGATAATTGTGTACAATCAAGTTACTCAATAGGAGGACCAGACATGGCGTTTATTAAGACTATTAAGGAATCCGAATTAAATAAAGGGCAAACTAAGAAAGTCCTAGTTCAGGACCGGGAAATTGCTTTGGCTAATGTAAACGGCCAGATAATTGCCTTTGATGATACCTGTACTCATGAATACTGCTCGTTAAGTGATGGGGAATTGAGTGAGTTTAAGATAACCTGTCCTTGTCACGGAAGCCAGTTTGATATCCGAAGTGGTGAGGTTCTTAATTTACCAGCCTCGATTCCAGTACAAACGTATGAAACTAAAGTTGAGGATGGGGAAGTCTTCATTAATGTTTGATAACGCCGAGATTAGAAAAGATTTTCCGATACTAAAAAGGCTTGTTAATGGTTACCCGCTAGCTTATTTGGATAACGCCGCCACGAGCCAAAAGCCCGAGCAGGTAATAAAGTCTTTGGTTAATTACTATCAAAACTACAATGCCAATATTCATCGGGGTGTTTATACCTTAAGTGAGGAGGCTACCAAAGCTTACGAGGACGTGCGTAAGAAAGTAAAAAAATTTCTAAACGCAGGCGGAGACTATGAGGTTATTTTTACCAAAAATACTACTGAGTCGATTAACGTTGTTGCCTGGTCCTACAGTTCTGCTTATTTTAAGGAAGGTGATGAAGTATTGCTCACTCAAATGGAGCATCACTCCAACATTGTCCCTTGGTTTATGAGCACTCAGGAAACCCGCTCAAAGGTGGTTTTCGCGTCAGTTACTGATGAGGGTATACTTGATCTGGCGGATTTTGAAAAAAAACTGAACCCGAGAACGAAGTTCGTATCTCTAACGCACGTATCCAATGTTTTGGGGACGGCGAATCCGATAAAGAAAGTTGCTGCACTTGCTCACGAAAAAGGGATTCCAGTTTTGATAGACGGGGCTCAAAGTGTACCCCACATGAGGGTCAACCTAAGTGACTTGAAGCCTGATTTTTTTGCTTTCTCAGCTCACAAGATGTTGGGTCCTCTAGGGGTAGGAGTTTTGGTAGCAAAAAAGGACTTTCTGGAGAAAATGGAACCTGTATATGGTGGTGGGGACATGATTAGCGAAGTGACCGAGGCGGGGGCGAAGTGGAATGTCCTTCCCTGGAAGTTCGAGGCTGGAACACCAAATGTAGCTGGGGTGATTGGTCTTGGAACGGCGATTGATTATTTGGAAAAAGTTGGTTTAGACAGTATTAATGAGTATGAACAATCTTTGGTTGAATACTACATCACAAAACTATCCAAAATAGATAATCTTAGAATACTAGGACCTACGGAACCTGACAAAAGAAATAGTCTTGTGTCTTTTACTCTTGATGGGGTGCATCCCCATGATCTAGCTACTATTTTGGATCAGTATGGGGTAGCTGTTAGGGCCGGTCATCATTGTGCCCAACCATTACACAGGCGCTTAGGAATCAGTGCCAGCAGCCGGGTTAGTTTTTATCTTTATAATACAAAAGATGAAATTGATAGACTTGTTATCGGTATTGAAAAAGCCAAAGAGGTATTTAGGGTTTAGCTTATGAACATGTATAAGGAACTGATTCTAGAACATTACCAAAATCCCCAAAATTGGGGGGACTTAAGTGGTGCAAATGTGACTCAACTTGGAAACAATCCTTTGTGCGGAGATGTAATTTGCTTAAAGCTTAAGATTAAACAGGGGAAGCTTGCAGATTTTAAATATATAGCTCAGGGGTGTGCCCTGAGTGTGGCCTGCGCCTCCCTTCTTTCTGAAGAGATAATAGGCTTGAGGTTGAACGAGTTAATAAATTACTCAAAAGAAGACATGTCGCGTCTGACGGGTATAGAACTTACTCCTTCAAGGCTGAAATGTAGTTTACTGGCTTTGGAAACGCTTAAGGAGGCTTTGCGAAAATATGTCACTGAAAAAGTCTGAGCAAACGATAACCACAAAAATGCTACTAGGTGATTTGGTAAGAGCCTACCCCTTTTTAACAGAAATTTTACTTAAAGACTACTCCCTTCATTGTGCGGGTTGTTTTGCTAACACTTTCGATACTCTTGAAGGTGGGGCGAGAGTGCACGGCATGGATGAAAAAGAACTTGAGATGATGGTAGAACACCTAAATGATGAGGTAGCAAAGCACCCCTCTTCTGTGACATAATGTTTTAACTATGAAAGTTATTGTTGATCGTAATTTGTGCATCGGTGCGGCAAGCTGCGTGGCTATCGCTCCAAACACCTTCCGACTAGATGAGGAAAATAAAGCTGTGGTTGTGGATATCAAAGCCACGGATAAAGACACTCTCATCGCAGCGGCTCAATCCTGTCCGACCCTGGCTATTACCGTCATTGACGATGACGGCACTCAAATCTATCCCTAACCTCTTCTTAATTTGTTAAAATAAAGTGGTGTTTAACCTTGTTGACTTGATTGTATTCTTGGCTGTTTTGTATTTTGTCTGGAAAGGCTATACCAACGGCTTTTTGTCTGGAATCTTAAACCTCGTATCAACAGTTTTAGCCACATTTGGGGCGGTCATTTTCTACCCTCAGGTGTCCTCCTTTATTAACACTCAGTTTAGTCTTGGCCAAAATCTCGCGAATATTTTTGGCTTTTTCGGATTACTTTTACTCACAGAATTTATTTTCTCGCTTATTGTTAGTTTTATTTATCGATTTATTTTTCAGCATTTCTTGAGGTTTGGTCTTTTTCGATTGTTGGATAGTATCTTGGGAATAGTCCCTTCCACTTTGCTGGGATCATTTTTCTTGCTGCTATTTCTTCTGCTACCCGTAATCTTGCCCTTTGACATAGGCATTAGGGGGCCAATCCAAAAGTCTTGGGTGGGGCAAAACGTGTTGCCTCGAGCCTACTTACTTGAGCCAGAGTTAGAAAGGCTCTTGAAGAGAATACCTACCCAGAGCCTCCTTTTCGTTATTACGCCAGCCCCCACTTCAAAAGAGACAACCAAGCTTAGCTTCCCTGTTGAGATAAAACTGGTTGAGAGTCCGGTTGACGAAGGGAAGATGTTTGAACTACTCAATAAAGAAAGAATTGAAGCAGGCTTAAAACCACTTGAGTGGGATCCAGAGATAGTGCCTGTAGCTAGAGCTCACAGTAGAGATATGTTTGTGAGGAGTTACTTCTCGCATTACAATCCTGAGGGAGAAAGCGCCTTTGAGAGAATGGACAAGGCTGGATTAAAGTTTTTGGCAGCGGGGGAAAACTTGGCTTACGCTCCGACAGTCGAAATAGCCCACCAAGGACTGATGAATTCACCTGGGCATAGGGATAACATTTTGCGCAAAGAGTTTGGCCGGGTGGGAATTGGGGTCATTGACGGCGGAATTTTTGGAAAAATGTTTACCCAGAATTTTGCCGATTAAACCTCCTCGAGGGCCCATAGTTGAATTAACGGGACAATTCAGGTACAATCCACCTACTCATCTAGGGAGGTAGGGGGATTGGTTAGAAGTGTTTTTGAGATACTTTTATATCTTGGTGTGATCGGTTATGTTTTTGCTTGGGGTCAGAAGGCTAATACTTGGATCCCGAATTTGGAAGACAAGGTAACTGATCAACTTGCCGTTACCCAAGGAGTAGCCAAAACTGAGAGTCTTGATGATGAGTCAATCATGCTTTCACTCATCAATCTCGAAAGAGCTAAACAAGGTTTAACCTTGTTGAGGCTAGATCCGGAACTGACTTTGATTGCTCGAGAATACAGCCGTGCAATGCTCGAGAGAGGCTTTTTCTCCCATCAAAGCCCTGATGGTGGCTTTGCTTCCGATAGGTTGAGAGAAAGAGGGATACAGTACCGTATCTTAGCTGAAAATATCGCTCGAAGTATGAATGCAAGAGCGGCTCACCGAGATCTCATGGATTCTCCTGGACATAGGGCCAATATTCTACGGAAAGAATTTCGGAGGGTGGGTGTTGGGATAGCTGATGGTGGGATCTATGGAAGGATCTTTACTGAAATATTTGCTGATTAAGGGGTTGTCTTTACGACAACACCTCTTTTTGTTCAAAACGCTACAATGATCCAGTCAATCAAGACCGTCAGTAGGGACCCACCAAGTCAGACCTGGTGGGCCCGGATGGATTCGAACCATCGACATCTACTTTATAAGAGTAGCGCTCTACCACTGAGCTACGAGCCCTTCTAAGATAAGGAGAACTAACGAGCGATACATAAGAGTAGCGCTCTTCCGGGGAATTGCTTCACGCTAAGCACAGCTTAGCTACAATTCCCATCGAAGCAAAGCCATTTGCTTCTCACCCGGGAATCTGTAAACGTCAAGTACAACTTGACTAAGATTCCCATCAACGACAATACTTTGTCGTTTCACCACTGAGCTACGAGCCCTTCAAAGATAAGGAGAACTAACCTGTATAAGAATAGCGATATTTTAACATAAACCTACTTTTGCCTCAATTAATTTGACTTTTAGAGGCAGTATCGCTAAACTATGGGGCGAGAAAGGGGTCCGATGGTTACAGCAATAGCTCAGAAGAGGGTCGGCTTATGGCCAACCCTGCTTAACTTTCTGAAATCCTGGATAATACCAGCGCTGCTTTGTGGTGGTCTGTTTCTATACTTCGTAGCTGCACCTATCAAAACTTACAACCCTCACGCCTATTTTGGATTGGTGGGAGCTATCCTGTGCCTGATTTTGATCTTGGGTCTCGACTTTTCTATTCAAGCATGGGTAAAAAAACGGGCTGATGCTTATGAATACTGGACTAGGATGGCTATTAATATAATGGAGAAAGAGGGATACCCTCGGGTTGTTCGGCTCCATTTGTACTTAAAAGAGGAAATCACCACTACGAGGCTACTATGGATGTACGTTCTGCCGGCCTTATGTGTTGCGGCTTTCTCGACTTGGTTTTATGTGGCTAATTTGGGGTCCACTTGGGTTGTCAATGGGGAGACCTCCTTAAGTCGGTCGGTCATGATCGCGGAACCTTTTGGAAATAAGATTCAAGGGTTTAACAATGATCAGTCTCACATATTCTCAGTGGGGGGTGTAACCCAAGATGGGGTTCGAGTTAGTGCCACTCTTAAGGCGATTCTTAGAATTACTGATGAGGAGAAGGACTTAATTGGGTTTGCCCGAAATGTCAGAGGTAACCCTAACGAGGAATTAAGCGCCCACCTCAGTGCAGCCTTTAATCGGGAATTTGCTGGCTATGTTTCTACTGTGAGACATACGGAGCTCTCTTTGTTAGCTCTGGAATATGGGGCAGTAAGGAACTTAACTGATGAGGCTTTGAGAGGTCTGGCGGTAAAGTGGGATGGGGAAGTGGTAATAACCAATACCCACCCCACACTTAAACAAACTCGTCTTGGTGTATCTGGGTAGTCTTTTGACTACCCTTTCTTATTGGTTTGACTTTTAGTGAGGTATTCTATATACTATGGGGCTGAGAGTATTGGGATCCGTACTCTGAGAGGGAGACAATGATAGCAACAGCCTATCAACCAGAAGTGTCCAGCAAAAGAACCTCTTTTTTGGGTAGATTACTTTGGTTGGCGAAATCACCATTTGGTGCTTTTGTCGCTCTTACAACGGCCATCGCTTTTGTGATTACGTGCAGAGCTTACTACCAAAACGAAATCATAGAGCAAGGATTTTTGGTTGGAGTCGTTATCTGGGTTCTATGGGTACTTGTTGGAGTCATTGGAATCCGCATGCTTTTCTTTCTGATTGACGTTGTATTTCTGGGGAAGGACGGGGTTGAATCTTGGAATACCCGTTTTGCGGAGGAAGACGATTCAAGGGAGCGAGGGCATTTTCCTCCTCTTTGGGATTTGATGATCATCTTTAGCCCACTCTGGATCGTAACGATTGTCTCTTGCTTTATTTTCGCGACTCCGGTCTCAGGCAAAACTTGGGTTATTGGTGAGAGATCAACTGGTTACGATGGATGGGTGGCTGCCATTCCTTTTGTTCAGCCTATCAAGGGAATTAAGCTCAACCAAACAGTGACTTACAAGGTGAGCGGGATTACCAAGGATGGTGTCCAGGTACTGGCAACAGTTTCAGGTGAGTTTGCGCTACATCCTGACTACCAGGTAGTTCTTAACTTTGCCCGACGTTATGAAAGCCCAGACGAGGCTATCCGGAGCTTTCTTGGCGACAGTTTTAACGAAGGGTTTGTGACTTATGTTGCTACCAAGACTCGGTCGGAGCTTACAGACCTTCTGGGTCTAGAGGCTGGTACTATACAAGGACTTAATAATGATGCGCTAAGGAAATTTGGTGTGGTTTGGGACGGACCGTTTAAGATATCTGATCTGCACCCGACTTTCGCTTTGGACAGGTTTTTGTAGGGTAGTCTTTTGACTACCCTTCTCTTTTTCAGTGATTGTATTGTTTAATTCTCTATTGTAAGATTTAAGTATGGATCCTGCCAGAAAGCTGCTCATTTTCATTGGAAAAAGTTTTGGTGCTGGCTTTATTGGCGTTATCGGGGCAGTTTCCTCACTAATACTCTTTGGTTCTATCTTCTCCTTGATGTTCCCTTCAGTTCTACCTGCTTCCCTGGAACTTTCTAATCAACCTTTCTCTAGTGAAACCCTGCTGCCTTTTTCCGATGAGTCTGCTAATCCTGAGCCACAAGTTTTTTACCCGGTAGGTGAAGCATTCACTTATTCCTCAAGTGTCTACGACTCAGTAAGTGGTGTGTGGGAACCTGTTACTTGGGAGATAACTGCAAAATTGGAAAAACCTGCAAGCTACACCTATACAACATACAATAGCGATGAAACCAAAGAGGAAAAAGAGTATAAATCTAAGAACGGAAGTTACTATGTAGTAATTATCGAGGCGGTCAATAAGGGTAACGAGCAGCAAAGTCTAGATCAGTACTTTAGAAGTTTTGGTTTGATTACTATTGACGGGAAAAAATACTCCGCTACCGAGTACGAGTTAGTAAACTTTTACCAAAATAAACTTGGGACAAATTATTATTCGTCCGTGGACATTAATCCTGATCAAAAAGCCACCTATATCATGGGTTTTGACGTGCCTGTCCAAAATTACAACTTCTGTAAATCCTCTACAGAGGGTTTGTGTATCGTTGGTATTGAATAACAGGAACTATAAACCACGTTGTGCTTTACGCAGTTTTTCGATCCCGTAGGTTAGCCAGTATTTAGGTGATAAGATCATATCTTGGGCGTGAATATATTCCTCACTAAACCCCCCAAAACCTTGCTTAAACATCGTTAACCCTGCCCAGGGATGGTTGGGATTACTTTCTGGAGAGATGCCCCAGAAATTATAATATCTACACCCGCGTCTTTTCGCTTCTTTAATTGCTTCCCACTGAGAAAGGTACGTAACTGGAACTTTGCTGTTTATGGAGGCACCATGATGGTAGAACCCAGAACCGTTAGTGTATATGACCATAGAGGCTGAAAGTATCTCCGGCCCAAGCTTACCAAAGAAAAACAATGCCTGATTACCTTGACTAAAAGCTTCAAACTCTTTTTGAATGTACTCTTTAGAAAAAGGCACAAAATTGTGTCTACCAACTGTTTTTAGATATATAGAGTAAAAATCATCAATCAAACTCAGATTTGAACAAGATATTACCTCAACTCCTTCTGAGATAGCCTTACGGATAGAGTAACGGGTGGTCTTGCGCATATTGGCTAAGAGTTCCTCTTCTGAAGGAGTTACGTCGAGCATCCAGACCAGTTCTGAGTGCATATGAATTGGCGCGTCTCGGAAACCTAGGTTTTTAAATAGCTTCTGATTCTCCTCTGTTAGGATATTAAGTGGGCTGAACCTGATAAATGAGACATTCTCACTCTTCCCGAGATTTTTTAAGTAGTCTGTTAGCACACTTAGAGAATTTGGAGAGGTATTTGTCGATATCGGGCCGTGAGGACAAAAAAGAAATGAGCCGCGTCTAGCTTCAACTTTGATAATTAAGGCGACTTCTAGTAGGGTATTATTCTCAAAGAGACCTAACCGCCAAATCTTATTACCAGAGTTAAGATTGAACTGGCCCCAGTTCCAACTTTGAAGGAAAGTGTGGGGTTGGAGTTTGTTTACAAAACTATCCCAAATTTCTTTCGACTCAATAACTTCAACAGTCATTTAAGAACCTCACAATCTCTCGGGCGTTTTTTTCCGAGATACCGATATGGGTGGGGAGATTTAGAGACTGTTTAGATGTATTTTCAGCTTTTGGGCAACTACTGGGGTCATAGCCTAAAATTTTATAATCTACCCCGTTCGGCGCGATGGCTGTAGTGTACCAGTCACCTAGAACGATTCCTAGCTGATTGGCTTTCGTGCGTATTTCCTCTGCCTTAGGAGTTAGAATGGTGTATCGTAGAAAGATGTTTTTTGAGTCGCCCAGTGTTTTAGTGATTTTATACTTGGTTAGATCCAAATTTTCTTCGTAGATATTCGCAATTATACTTCGGTGGTTATTAAAACTCTCGAGTTTTTGAAACTGATGGAAAGCTAGCTCGCACAAAGCATTGGGCATTTTATGCAATACAAAGTTAGGTTTACCGCCTACCTTTTCTTCTGGGTAAACTGAGCGCGAAATAATCCCGGCCTTCAGGGATAGACTAAAAAGAGCTTTACCAAAATTGAAAAAATTATAACTCGGTTTGGTAAGGGTACTTACTAATACGTGGTTAAGCTGTTGAGCTACCCAGGACACGCTTGGATAAGGAGCGTCCTTGTAAATTCTAGCCAAGTTGGCCGCCACGCCTCTGTTATTAGTCGCCACAACCCCTCCGAAAACGCTTGAGATGACCTTATCCCTGCCTGTGCTGAAAAAGGCCGCGTCTCCAAACGAACCGATCTTGCGTCCCTGAAACTCTGACCCCAGGGCGTGTGCGCAGTCCTCAATAATAAAAAGCTTGTGCTGACGGGCGATTTTCAGGAGCTCTTCAAGATCGGCGGGGTTGCCAAAGGTGTGCTGGATAATCAGAACTTTGGAATGAGAGGTAATTTTTCTTTTCAGATCTTTAGGATCCATATTTAGGGTTTCAGTATTGATATCAATATAAACTGGCTTGGCCCCTGACCAGAGAATTGGGTCTGGGACCGCAACACAGGTGTAAGCTTGAAGCAAGACCTGGTCCTCTGATTTAAGACCTAGACTAAGAAGGAGGCTATAAAGACAGCTGCGTCCGCTTTCAAACAAGAAAACGTTTTCTACCCCCAGCCAATTACGAAATGCGCTCCGAAACTTTTCTTGGGAAGGGCCTTGTAACCAACTGAAAGGGTTGCCAAGCACTTTTAGAGACTTAAGGACGTCGTCGGACTGGGTATTGGGGGATAGGGAGGTGATTATACTTCTCATCGCGTTTGAAACTCAGATATTACTTCAATAGCACTATTACTTGGGAAAAGTAGGGGGTTTTGAAGAATACCCACGACTTGATCACTGCCGTCGATGCTTAAACAGAGCTTTTCCCCAAGGGACAGGGCAATCCTATCGTTGCCAATTTTAAAAAGTCGGCCGGATTTTTTGCTCCTACCGTGTTTGCGAAGATACTCAATTGAAGGATCAGCGCCTACCCAGTGGTTATCAGGAAGTTGAATTAATACCCAAGCATGCATGTTGTTAGGGGTGTATCCTGCCCAGAATCCTGAGACGATAGTGCAAGGTATTCCTGCTGCTCGACACAGGGAACATAACAGAACATCAAATCCCCCACAATCAACCTTATCTTTAATCAGGACATCTTCAAGTTTGTATAGTCCTGTTATAGGGTCCCCGTAACTAAGCTGACTTACAACGTAAGCGTTAAGTTTTTGAATTACCTTGATTAAGGCCGATTCCCCTTGAGTGATAGTTCCTAAGAGCGTTTTTATTTGGGGGTGATTAGGGTTGATGTACTCGTTAGACTCTAAATAGACGGGATCAATTTTTTGGTAGTCGGTAATCAGAAAATCAGGATTGATATTGAGAGAAGGGTAAGAAACTTGTGCGGAAAAGCTTAATGAGTAAGTTTTAGTTTCATTAGCACCTAGTTCGACTTCCCACCAAATGTAGTGGTTACCATACTTAGGTTCTACCCCTTGTGTGTAATTTTCAGGAGATATCTCGAAAACAGGATCAATTTTTTGATAACTAAGGTTGGGGGGAATAGGAATTACC
>MHDB01000029.1:0-15377 GCA_001816835.1 Candidatus Woykebacteria bacterium RIFCSPLOWO2_01_FULL_43_14
CCGGTTTGTTTTTTCACAACCCGGGGTTTTCTTTTACCTTCTCCTTTGAAATAGGTGTAATGAAAGTGCTCGCATAAGAGTGACTCTACCCATTCTTTTGAGTTCAGAGGGGGTTACCATAAACCCAAACTCGGTGCCAAATCTTTGTGCTTGCTCTACTAAGCTGTCTAAAGCTAAAATATCGGTAGCTCGCCACGTCCAATGACGCATAACCCTTGGATTTGCAGATGCAGCTGTTAGTTCGGCTGCACGTGGTGGTATCAAACCTTCAAGAGGTCTCCTGTAGACCTTTTCAGCAATTATTCTGCTGACACCTGAGTACCCTTCTAACTGAACAAGCGTACCTGTAAGATCAGTCCCAAACTCTTCATTAAGAAACCGTGCAGTGCGGTTTGGGTCACCCTTACCTGTTTGAAAAGCGAGAATCATAGCTCTCTCGAAATCTTCTGGTAGTGGTGGCATTACATCCTCTCCAGCTCAATTATACATAGCCTGTCTATAGTTTTCCTCACCGCAGCCAATTCACGAGATATTTGTAAAATACACTCCCGAGGTGTTTTTGGTTAAAGAACCCCGAGATAGAATACTATTTATACTCGTGGTTATCTTTTTGTCTTTACTAACCAACCATTCTTCTCCAACGACTTTCTTGATCAGGGCTCATTGCCTTTGGTTCAGCTGGGCCAACTTGCGATTTCAGGGACTCCTCTGCTGCGCTGTTGGGAAAGACCACATTGTTGCCTAAGTAGACTTTTTGATATAGATACCACCTGACATTAGGAAGACTATCTTTTCCCAAAAAAGCTGGTGCAATCTTCTCCCCAAACTCCGCCTCAATTAGAGTAGATCTCGTTACAAGATCACCTCCCGTTCTTCTATAGATATCACGAAGAGTCTCGGCTAGATGCTCTTTCCTTGGTGGTGGCACGATCCTACCTCCCCACTGATTTATACCCACAATGGTATACTTTTATCAAGATGAAGTCTAGTGTAAGTTTCGTGTGTCAACAATGTGGGTATATCAGTAGCAGCTGGCTGGGGAAATGCTCTGAATGCGGGGCCTGGAATAGCTTAGTCGAAACCCTAGTCAGTAAGAAGTCTTCTAGTTACCAAAGGTTAGGTAGCACGCTAACTAATGACCAGAGTAGCCCAATTAGCTTTGATCAGATTGAGCAAGAAGAGCTGGTTCGGATGTCCACAGGGTTAGGGGAATTTGACCGCAGCCTGGGAGGTGGTATTGTACCTGGATCAGTGGTCTTACTTGGAGGTGACCCTGGAATCGGCAAGTCCACGATTTTACTTCAAGTGGCCTTGAAACTATCTGAGCGTAATCTGACTACTATAATAGTAGCTGGGGAAGAGTCCCCTGGCCAGATAAAAATCAGGGTAGAGAGAGTAGGTAAGCATACTGATAACATCAGAGTTCTACCCCAGACGGATATTGACTTGGTCATTGACACGCTTAGCCACACCAAACCCAATCTGGTGATAATAGACTCCATTCAAACTATGTTTACGTCTGACTTGGATGGTTCTAGTGGGAGTGTAGGTCAGGTAAGGGAATGTGCGTGGAGGCTCGTAAGATACGCTAAAAGTAGCAAAGTTCCTGTTTTCTTAGTGGGTCATGTGACCAAGGAAGGCACGATTGCCGGTCCTCGGGTGCTAGAACACCTGGTAGACACGGTTTTGTACATGGAGGGGGAGCGGTATCACACTTTTAGACTGGTACGTAGTATTAAAAATAGGTTTGGTAAAAGCGACGAGATTGGTATTTTTGAGATGACTGGAGAGGGAATGAAAGAAGTCGCCAACCCATCACTACAATTTCTAAACCCCGACGGTCCGCAAGTTGGGAGCGTGGTGGTGAGTACGATGGAAGGGAGTCGACCTATACTCGCCGAGATTCAAGCCCTCACCGCGACTACCATTTTTGGGATGCCTAAGAGAAGTGCTAATGGGATTGATTTGAACCGTCTGCAGATGCTTTCAGCCGTTCTTTCAAGACGTGCGGGGATTCAGCTTGGAAACCAAGATATTTACGTCAATGTGGCTGGGGGCTTAAAAATCTCGGAGCCTGCGGTTGATTTGGGTGTTTGCCTTGCTATCGCGTCCAATACTTTGGACAAGTCGCTAACTGAACAAACAGTCGTAATTGGGGAGGTGGGTCTTCAAGGCGAAGTGAGAGATGTACCAGGGCTTGAGAAAAGAATGTCTGAGGCTAAGAAGATCGGTTTTAAAAACTTTATCACCTCTTCGCAAGTAAAAAGTGTGCGAGAAGCGATCAAATTCCTAAAGTAACTACTTTACCAATGAGATTTTGGAGTAGTATAATTTGGTTGTATTTATCTCTGCCGATTGGCCCCGCCTAAGGCGGATTGAATTTATCTTAAGGAATTATCTTTTATGCCAGTGAAACCTATCATCCCGAGTATTTTTGGTTTAGTGTTTGCCCTTTTAGGTTACATCGGTGCCCAAAACTATCTAACACAGCTTAACCCTCACAACTTTCCTTACCTCATTCAAAATCTCTCCGCCTTCGCTAGTGGTTTATTTGGGGTCTTTTTATTGCCGATTCTGGGTCATTACCTGACTGTACTGTACTCAAATTTTGTCCATCGAATTGCTATTGAACTGGTCAGTCAGATCCAAAGTAGGCTTAGCTTCCCTTCCATGGCCTCACTCAACATGAGAAGAGCCAAGAAAAAACTCGAAGCCACAGAGAGAGTTTTTAATCCAATGTTGCTAGACACCAGCGCCATTATTGACGGCCGAATCTTGGATATCGTGGAAACAGGGTTTTTGTCAGGCACTTTATTTGTCCCAAATTTTGTCCTTATTGAGCTGCAGCAAGTAGCCGATTCAGCGAATGCCCTTAAACGAAGCAGGGGGAGACGGGGTTTTGAGATATTAGAAGCTTTAAAAAAATCTAACAGTATCAAAACAGAGATAACCAGGGAGGAAGCTGCGGGTAAAGATGCTGATGAGAAACTGGTGAAGCTAGCCAGGACGCTGAAAGCTAAGATTGTGACTTGTGATTACAACCTGAACAAAGTCGCCTCATTAAACGGGGTCAAGACCTTGAACGTGAACGAGTTATCCAATTCACTCAAGACTATTGTCCTTCCAGGCGAGACATTGAGTATTAAAGTTATCCAGGAAGGGAAAGAGAAAAGTCAGGGAGTAGGTTACTTGCCTGATGGGACCATGGTGGTAGTAGAAAACGGTAATTCCTTGATAGGGAAAAATGTGGAAATGGTTGTGTCTAGGGTCATTCAAACTGTAGCTGGACGGATGATCTTTGGCTCGGCTAAAGAATAGGTTGTAGGGGGTAGTGATTAGGTTGTAGTATTGAGCTATGGACTCTTACCGTGAGTTAACTGTCTGGCAGAAATCGGTTGACCTTTGTGTTCTCCTTTACAAATTAACTGAAACATTTCCCAAATCTGAATTGTATGGTCTGGTCTCTCAAATGAGACGATGTTGTGTTGGAATTCCGTCAAACATAGCTGAGGGACAGCGTAGAGGACATAGAACAGAGTATATCCAGTTTCTCCGAATCGCTTACGGTTCCGGTGCAGAGTTGGAAACCCAGATTCTAATAGCCTTCAAGATAGGTTATTTATCTCAGGAAGACCACGTTACTCTAGTCCAGACTATGGACGAAATAATGAAGATGCTCAACCGACTAATAAATAAACTTCTACAACCTACCACCTAAAACCCACAACCTGACTAGTTCTCCACAATTATCCACAGGGATTGAAAAGGCGTATTTTGAAGCTATTTAAACTATCGGTCTAGGTGTTTTTCGCAAAGAAAAAAGATATAGGTCTAAAAATATTGACAGGAGATGAAAAAAGTGTTACTTTTCTTGTGCTGATGCACAAAAAACAACACCGCCCATAGGGTTGAGCGGTGTTGTAAAGGGTTTTGGTAAAGACGAACCCGGACAGCGGGGACGGCTTATGTTTTTTATATTAAGCACAAACTATGTTCTAAATCAATCACCAACAATGATATAACAAAACATTATGGTGATATGTATAGGTCTACTTTAGTTAGATGAGACTAGAAGAGGGTATATTATTTGACAGACGAGGAAATAAATGATATACTTTAGACATAGTTTGATGCCTGCCTACAGCAGGTTTTTGTTTTGCCTAAAAAGTTATTGATTATTTCAGTAAAGCAGGTAAGTACAGACATAAAGGTTGTATCCGTTTCGTGAGTGAGACATGCGTAATAGATAGCGAGAAAAGGGGGAAATACCAAAGGGGGATTTGTCCCCCGTTGGCCAAACAGCCATTAAGGTTGGTTTCTGGACCCTGGAGTCTGGTTTGGGGTAACACTCTTACTGGACTCTAAGGTCTGGAAATCTAAGTAACGCCAGTCTTCTGCCCACGCATTTTCTGTCCCTCGCCTTTGGCGAGATAATTAAATATGGTCTCTTTAAACAAACCCACAATTCAATTCAGGATTGTGGGTTAGAGCTGGAACTAGCAACGTACACGTAACAACTTCCACACCTCAGTGTTGTTAGGGCTCGTTGCTTGTTTTGTTTTTGTTACAACAATGATATAACAAAAGCGTCAGTGACAAGAGTCATTGTTTAAGGAGACGATCTGTTCTCGGACATTGTCCAGGGAACGCGCACACAAGACGAAAAAAAATCGGCGTACAAGGAGTACACCAAGTGACAGACACCGCACAACCACCAAGGTTTAACCTTGTAGAGCTTTTGGCGGGCCAGAATCCTTTGGCGTCCGATCTTAGTAAGATTGAAGGCGCTTTGGGAGAGCTTAAATTTGAGCTGACCCGACTTCAAGGGGCTTTAAGAAATAAGGCCGTTCCTAAAGCTAAGTCAGGTGAGGCCAAGAAGCTGGATTTGGAACTCAGAAAGGTTCAATCTGAAATAGCAGAACTTGAAGCGTCGCTTGCCTCTGGGGATATTCAAGGACTTGCTCGTAGCTGGGCCGAAATTGGGTTAGAAGAATATGTCAAGAAGGTCGAAGGTATTCAGTCGGCCATGGATGCTTTGAGAAGCGTTACCCCAGAGGAACGCGCTAAACTAGAAGAGCTGACAACCAAGATCGCTTTCTTGGAAGCTGCTCGTGAGGCTGAGGTGTCTCAGACCCAGAGTGCGAGGACTGAGTTTGGAGATCTTATGACCGAAGTTTTGGACCAATGGGGTCAAACCAGACCAGAAACTCAGTTTCCTGACACACCGCCCCAGGGTTGGCAAGACTACTTTGAGCGGCAGCTTATTCATACACAACGTCACCTTGATGCTACCTTTATGGACAGTTTGCAGCACGCCTTTGAACGAATCAATGGCATACTACAGCTTATGGAGGAAAGGTCTACTGGTCTGAAACCAAGACCCAAGCCATCAAAATGGGTTACGGCCCTTTCTTTTGGGATTGGGATGCTACTTAGTATTACCACGTTCCAGGTCTTAAATTTGGATGTAGGCACCAAAACTGCTCTGGTTCTTGCTGGGGTAGTCTTTGTAACTGTTACAGCAGGGATTTACGCCCTGATCAAAGACTTTTGGTTTGGGGAAGAGGAAGCAGAGCGGGAGCAACACCTAATTCCACCGCCCCCTCGGCAGCCCGTCCCAGGAACCGATGCTGGACCTCAGACTGGAGCGTCCTTCGCCCGTCCTAGGTCTGTACCTGGTCGTGGTGACTCGGACAGTGACCTAAAGCCGTTCTAAAGAAAAGGAGAAGAAAGGCATGAACGGACCACCGCGATCGCGAGCTTATCCGTTGAAAATCCTAGGTTTTCTAGGACTTGGACTGCTTATTCTCATTGGGACTGCTTTTTTAACTGATTTTCTTAAGAAACCGGCAGCCTCGCTACCTTTAGCTCAGGTCCGGCCAACCCAGATTCCTGAGGTTGTCACAGCACCTGAGCCTAAGTGTGACGAGCCTACTTATCGGCTAAACGGTTGGGAGCATGAGGGCTACTTAGACGACAACCCAGTTATGTTCCCGTTCCAGGGAACCCCCAACTGGCTCACAGTCGAGCTTGTTTGTGACGGCGAAACAGTTTCCACCGAAGGGAACTTGGAAATTCTTGATACATCGGGCGGGACGCTTTTTGAGGAAATCATAGCGCCGGGTAAGACCTTTCAGGTTAAGACCGGAAACACTCCTGAATTTCCCGGGTTGTTTGGCTTTAAGTTCCAGCTTGTTGAGGGATTCCATGACTTAGTTTTGCGGGTTAATGGTCAGGGGTGGCCGATTAAGTTCCAGACTAGGAATAATGTCCTAGACTGGGGTTCGGTGGTCGCTTCCGACCAAGCACCTTCAACGACGTCAGAGGTGAAGCAAGTCCTCCTTAATAATGAACGAGCCAAGTACGCGCTCAATAAGATTGCCGGGATTACCGATACTTCCAAGTGTCGGGTGGCCCAGCGTCGGAACACTGTGGAGTTCGAAATGCTTTGGATGGACGCCAACTTAGTCATTGGCGTCCAAGAAAAAGTCCCGGCTGGTAAATGGGTTTGGCTTGTTGTCTGTGAAGTGGAAGAAGGCAATCAGGTGGTGGAGAAGACTATCCCCATCAACCCTGACTGCTTCAATCCACAGGGTCTTCCTCCAGGAAAGGGACCAGGTGGTCCAGTGGCAACTCCGGTTCGGCCAGGAGTGGTTGTTACGCCGACGATCGTGGTTCGGATTTATTCCGAATCCCCGACGCCGGAACCGACTGCTACTGCACCGTTACCACCCACCGAAAGACCTGGCATCACGATTGTTGTTGTGACTCCTTCGACTACACCGGCACCGCCTCCGACAACGGCTCCGGTAACTGGTACCATCACGATTGTGAAATGGCATCACGACTTTTATTCGAGCCCGCGCTTGCCAGAAGCGGGTGCGAAGCTTGAGGTGTTAGATGCAAGCTGTTCGACAGTCTTGCAGTCCAAGAACAGTGGGGCAATTCTACCGTTCGTGGTCACGCCAGGCACTTATTGCGCTCGAGTGGTCTTTGCCAGAGAAAAGGGAGATCCGATTCTCAAGACTGAACTTGGTCAAACTGTGACTTATACAAATGGGAGTGTTATTGTCACCCAAAGGGTGACGGTGGCAGCTGGACAAGTCGTCGCTGTAGAATTTGACAATGTCAGTCGGGTTGCTATTCAGGAGGTGGCTTCTCCATCACCCGTCCCCGTAGCACCCGCAGCGTCTACGCAAACTTTGGCTCCGGTGATCAGCCCGACTCCAATGCCGGCGACACCGACGTTTCATTTCCAGTTGGCGACCATTCCGCCGCCGACAACGACACCGGGACCGACTTTTACACCATGTTGCGTTGCAACACCACAGTTCAGTCCGGCTCCGACTTTTGTACCAAGTGTAGCCGCAAGCTACACAGCGATCTGGACCCCTCAGCCAACTCCGACCAGACCGCCTTTGCCACCGACCCCAGTCCAGACAACACCAACTATGGTGTCGACTGCGGTCTTACCAACCAGCACTCCGGCTCCGAATGCCACTGCTGGACCGAAGCCTACTAACACATCCTTTGCGGGGTAGGTCAGTAGGAAACTTTTAGGAAAGAGAGATCAGGTAGGAATGAGTTTTAGCTTTTTAGCTAGCTCATTCCTACCAAACTTATTTTTTGTAACTAGAAAAAGCCGCAATTAGTTGATCTAAGATTGTGACCTTTTCTAGATACGAATACACAAATTTAAGATTAGGTTTTAGGTTGTGGGTTTTAGGTTGTAGTAAAAGTTTTTCTACAACCTGCCTACTACTAACTATAACCTAGCTCAGAAGGAGGTGAAAAAGTGAATATATTAAGTAAAATTTTAATGACAATCTTTCTAGTTTTAGGTCTAGGTGTGACCTTGCCTTTTGTTAACCAATTGGTAAAGGCTCAGACCCCAGCTCTAACTATGACTCACACGGCTGATCGGAGGACTGCTCAGCCAGGCGAAACGATCAACTACACAGTTACCGTGACCAACGTTTCTTCTAGCACAGTGACCAACATGTTTATGATGAGCCCTATCACCAATGGGACTTATACTTTAGGCTCAGGGGTTGTGGTAAAAACTAATCCGTCTATTCAGGTTGCTACTCCAGATACTTGGTATTCAACAGGTCTGGATAACTTCGGTACACTTAACCCAGGTGGGGTGATGACCGTTACTTACAAAGCTATTGTCAACAGCGGTGCTGCCAATGGTTCTTATGTTCAATCTGCCGCTCAGATCTGGGCAGATCAGCAGTCAGCTTTTAATGTCACAGCTTCCACACAAATACTTAACAATCCGATTCTTTGTTCTAGCATAACTGCTGATAAGAATCAGGTTGTTCCAGGTGATACTGTGGAATTCTCCATGAGGTTATGCAATAACGGTAACACTGTATTGCACAACGTAGTAATTAGAGGTTGGGTACCAAACGTGAACAATCCTCTTTCCACATACGTTTCTGGTTCTACTACGGCTTCTCGAAGTGGGGTAATTACTCAGCTTCCTGACACTTGGATTAACACTCAAACTCCAATAGTTATTGGAGATCTCAATCCAGGGGTGGAAGTATTCGTAAAGTATCGAGTAAGAGTGAACAACTCCCTTGCTGCTGGTACGATACTTGAGGCTATTAACCAGTCTCGAAGTGACGAAACACCTGAGACACAATGTGCTGTTCAAGTAAAAGTGGTTGCCCCAGCCGGGGCTCCTGCGGTAACACTCGTTTCTAACCCAGTCTTGAGTGTTCGTAAATTTGTCGTTTACTCTGGAAAAGAATACAGTATTGTTCTTCCAAGAGACGTTAAAAAGTTCAACAAAAATGAGGAAGTTCTTTACCGAATGAAGGTTGAGAACTCTACTGATCAAGTTGCTAAGGACGTCAAACTTACAGACGTGATTGCTGATCCTAAGTATCTTGATTATGTTTCGAACAACCTTAACGGGACTTGGGACGTTGGTAACAATACTTTCAGCGTCAGCTTTGGGGACATCGCCGCCAAAACAACTCGAACGATTGACGTTACCTTCAAGGTAAAAAACAACATTCCCACAGTTTGTGACGTTGAACAGCGAAACTTTGTAACAGTTACTTCAAACAACGCTGGTGAGCACAAAGCGGATGCAAACATCACAGTTTGTGTTCCTTCAGCTCAAGCCAAAGTCACCGCTAAGCAAGTCAAAGAGTTGCCAAAGGCTGGTGGGGAAGTATTCCTTACCTTAGGCCTGGCTCCAATTGGAGTGCTACTAAGAAAGTTCAAGATCGTTTAACACTACACGGTAAACATTTTTAGCTAAACTACCCCGCCAAAGGCGGGGTAGTTTGGTGTCTATTGACAGGAATATGTTTATGTGGTCTAATTGAAAAGGTAAACCCTTCCTTTAGATTTTTCCAATTTATATGCTAAAAAAAGTCGCGCCAATGCCTGAGTCAAAAGATCAGGAATCAAATAAAACTGAAGTTTCTCCCCAGATTATCGATCTTGAACCCAAAGAAGTTTTAGGTACAGGAGTTCCAGAAGCAATTGAGCCTTTGAAGGCCGAAGCTCCGGTTGGTCGATATGAGCCTGTAAGACCTGGGGCAGAGATTGTCGGAAAAGGAGTCTTAGAAGTCATGGCTGATGGCTATGGTTTTCTGCGCGCGTCTGGAATGTACCCAGGACAGAACGATATTTATATTTCTCAATCCCAAATCAGGCGGTTTGATATCCGACCTGGGGATGAGGTTGAAGGGGTAGTAAGACCACCCAAAGATATGGAACGCTATAACGGCATGCTCAAAGTAACTAAGATCAATGATGTTGAACCAGAGAAGTTAGCTCGTCGCGCTAGGTTTGAGACTTTGACAGCGATATATCCAGATAAGCTAATGAAGTTAGAAACCGGAGCTAAGCCACTTTCAACTCGGCTAATTGATATTGTCGCGCCCATTGGCTATGGACAGAGGGGGATGATTGTTTCCCCACCAAAAGCGGGTAAGACAACGGTCCTTAAAGAAATTGCCACTGGAATTACGACTAATCACCCCGAAGTCCATTTGATGGCGGTGCTTATAGGGGAGAGACCTGAGGAAGTTACGGATATTAGCCGAAGTGTCAAAGGTGAAGTGATGGCTTCAAATTTTGATGAGCCGGCGGAGAATCAGGCCAAAATAGCTGAGATGTCCTTAGAGAGGGCGAAAAGGCTCGTAGAGACTGGAAAAGACGTGGTGATACTGCTGGATAGCATGACCAGACTTGCCAGAGCGTATAACCTTTGTTTACCACCTTCTGGTAGGACTTTGAGTGGTGGTTTTGACCCTGTTGCTCTGTACCCCCCAAAGAAGTTTTTTGGTGCCGCCCGTAATTTTGAGGGTGGTGGTTCTTTGACTATTATCGCCACAGCCCTAATTGATACTGGTTCCAGGATGGATGACCTTGTTTACGAGGAGTTCAAAGGGACAGGCAACATGGAGCTACACTTAGAACGCACTTTGGCTGAAAGACGAATTTTCCCTTCGATCGATGTATCCCGTTCCAGTACCCGGAATGAGGAATTGCTCATTGGGGCTGAGGAACTTAAGAAAGTCTATCGACTCCGTCGTATGCTTGAAACCCTCAACGATCTTGAGAGAACACAGCTTTTACTCGAAAGACTGTCAAAAACCTCGTCTAATAAAGAATTCTTCGAAACTCTTCACAAAGACGTGAGTTAGATCATATAAACTATCAGCAGACCTGACCAGCCGTCCAATAAAACTCATTAATTTTCTTTATCAGTCAGTTAATTAAGTAATCCTACCCTCATCAAATGATTTGGTTGCCTATGATATACTATGGTGAATACAAAACAATATGTCTTACCAACCGCTCAGAAATTTTGCTAGGATTAAATCATCCCTTAAACGAATGCTTTCAAGGGTTAGGATTTTAGCCCCAAAAATTTCTCCTAAGCCTTCTCTAGATGACCTCTCAAATCTAAACTTTGGAGGTCTCTTAAGTTTCATAATAAGCCTCTCGTTAGAAGTGGTGAAGTTTATTTTTGTCTTAACGGTTTATTCCCAAAAGAAGACCTTGAATGGCCTGCTTCGAATAGAAAAATCCAAAAATTGGTTCAAGAAATGGCTGATGTGGCGTCGTGGTGTGCTTTTCCGTCCCGCAACCCACGGGGGAGTAGTTATCTTGTCAGTTTTAGTTGTCGGCATCGCCAGTGCTTTTGGAGGCAATCAGATAGAAGCGACGAGTATAAGCCCCACTGAAGGTGGTTTGCTTATAGCTGGGACCACTTCTGAGACCATTATTCCCGAAGACCGAGTTCGTTCAGAGATCGTAACTCATGTAGTTATGGGTGGTGAAACCCTAGGAGCCATTGCCAAAAAATACGAAGTAAACGTAGAGAGTATACAGTGGCTGAACAAGCTTCAAAACGTTAATGAGATTGCTCCTGGCGATGAACTTCGAATCCCGCCACTAAGTGGTGTAGTTCATAAAGTTCAATCAGGGGATAACATTGATTCTATCGCTAAAAAGTATCAAGCCAATACTCAGGCAATTGTGGACTACCCCTTTAACTACCTAGATGATTCTTTTGCCCTTCGGGTTGGCCAAGAGCTTGTTGTTCCTGAAGGAGTTCCACCAGCTGCGCCCAAGCCAAAACCAGTTACGCCCACTTACCTTGCTAATGGCGGTAGTGCCTCGCCTAAGGCCAACGCTGGAGCGAGTGGTAAGTTTCTCTGGCCAACCAGTGGTGACATTAGTCAGTACCCTGTTTGGTATCATATGGCTGTCGATATTGCCAATAGCGCTGCTCCTGGTGTAGCGGTTGCGGACTCAGGGACAGTCACTTTGGTCCAATACTTGAGATGGGGTTATGGATACCACGTTATCGTTGATCACGGCAATGGTTATCAGACGCTTTATGCTCACATGAATAGAATTTATGTCAATCCTGGAGATAAAATAGCCAAAGGGCGAACTTTAGGTCAGATGGGTTCAACAGGCCGTTCAACAGGCACCCACCTTCACTTCGAAATCCGCAAAGCCGGCGTCACCCTCAATCCACTTTCCTACTTTTAGAAGTACGTAGTAAATAGTATGTAGTTGGATCTCTCTTCCTCGTCATTCTGGCTTGTCCAGAATCTATCCTTCCCTCGAAGGAGGGTGCTTGTTCTTTTGTGCCGCCAAAAGAACCAAAAGCTCTTTTGCAGTGAAACCTGCACCTAAAGATACAGATTTCTCTAGCGGGGAACCCCTCTGGAATTCCTGCACTTCGTGCTAGTCAGTTCCAGCTTCCCCTGTACAAGAAGCCCGTATCTTTCCCCAGCCAAGCTGGGTCGGCTCAAGTTTCAAAAGCAAAAACTTAAAACACTTTGGAATCAGGGTAACTTTGTAGTTAAAAAAGAAGCCCCAGGTCCGTACGGTTTCCCGAAACGGTCCTGGGGCTTTTTGTCTTCCTTTCTTCCTAGCTTGGCGGGACTTGGGTGGTTAGTCCAAGTTCGTACGCTTCCCTCCAGATAGACAGCACAAGGTTGTCAATCTGACCGAAGCGCTTGTAGCTTTGTAGGAGATTGCCAGTTTCCTCCTGGGTCTGATCTATGGGGTGGGGGTAGTCGACCGGAACGCTGATGACATTGTGGCCAGCGGCGATGACCTGCAGACGTGGAATGTGGATTGAGTCCCATTTGTCCCCGTACTTGCCATTGTAGTTAAGGAAATGCGCGTCGCACTCCTCAGACCACATCATCGGCCCAAACCAGAAATAGTATAAACCTATAGTCAAGGGTTGTCAGATACGAATTATCTGTTATACTTCACCCATGATTGATTTTGTAAAAATAAGTGTTAGGGCAGGTAATGGTGGCCGGGGCGGACTTTCCTTTGGCCCTTTTCATCGTGGTCATCCTGGGAAACCTGAAGGAGGAGATGGGGGTAAAGGCGGTGATGTCTATTTTGTTGCTGATACCAGTAAAACAACTTTGTCTGATTATGCTTTCTTGAAACATTTTGAAGCGGGAAAGGGTATCAGTGGGAATAAGCAAAACATGACAGGGGCTGTTGGCAAAGATGTGCATCTCACAGTCCCTGTAGGGACCCTGATACGAGATATGGGTACTGGGGAGACGTATGACCTAGACAGTGTGGGAAAGACGATTCAAATCGCTCGTGGGGGCTCGGGAGGGCACGGAAATGCTCAGTTTAAGTCCATGAGAGTGGATAAAAGAAGTAGTGAATATTGGGACGCGGTTCACACCTCTGAAGATGGTCAGGAAGGGGAGCTAAAAGAGCTCGAGTTAGAATTAAAACTTCTTGCCGATGTGGGACTGGTTGGTTTACCAAATGCAGGCAAGTCCACTTTGCTTTCAGTGCTAACTGCTGCCAAACCTAAGATTGCCAACTACCCCTTTACGACCTTAGAGCCTTACCTTGGGGTAACCGAGTATAAAGGCCAACATATGGTGTTGGCCGATATTCCAGGGTTAATTGAAGGCGCTTCTAAAGGCAAAGGCCTGGGCACACAGTTTCTGAAACACATCGAGAGGACTAAGATATTAGTCCATGTTATCTCAGCCGAGAATGAGGATTGTCTAAGTGCGTATAAGGCAATCAATCATGAGTTAGAAAATTTCTCAGAGCACTTGGCGAAGAAGCCCCAAATAGTCGTCCTTAATAAAATCGATATTTTTGATGACTCAGAAATACAAAGTAAAATTAAGCAGTTTAAAAAGAGTAGAGTAAAAGTATTACCCATATCTGGGGCAACAAAAGAAGGCCTCGAAGGGCTTAAAAAAGCCATCTTCGAAGCCTAAAAGAATAATACCTAAGTATAGATAAAGCCGTTTTTTATGCAGACAGTTCCTCGACGAGTTTCTCCACAGCGCCGAGCGGACCGCCAGACTCTTCTTTAGCTTCCGTAATTTGCCTACCTATCACAAGATAGTCAGCACCGTCTTCAACAGCTTGTCTAGGTGTACCAACCCGCTGTTGATCATGAGCGCTTACTCCAACGGACCTTGTTCCTGGAACTACCAAATATAGGTCTTTGAGTCTATCCATTGTTCTTAGGCTGGATACTTCTTCTGCCGAACAAATAAGACCCTGCACACCTGCGTCGGCAGCGAATAATGCGAGCTCTAGAACTTCCGGCGCTGCTGGTTGGCCAAAGACAACATCACAATCATTCTTGGTGAGAGTGGTTAGAACGGTCACCGCTAGAATGTCTGTGGCTCCACGGTTGGCGACCACCAACTCCATAGCCAGCTTTCCGGCTGAAGCGTGAACGTTAAGCATCCGAGGCCTAGTCCTAACAATCTGGAGTGCTGCCCCCTTTAAAGTGTTGGGAATGTCATGACCTTTCCAATCTCTCCAGAAGTTTCCATCGAGAAGCTGAAAGAGTTTTCGAACTAGGTTCAGATGGTCAACCGCGGCGTCATAGGTATCAGCCGCAACCAAACCAGTAAGCATTGCCTCACTTAGCTCCATTCCAACTTTGAAGGGTCCGACCCTTCCTTGAAGAAGCTCAACAAGCTGGATTGCTCCCGCTATATCGCCCGTATCAAGGGCTACCATGATCCGTCCCCTTGGGTGAGAGAACACGGGTCTTCCCACTGTCTCTAGTCTCCTTTGTAGTGAACCAATTCCTTGGTTACTGATATTAAATATTAGTCTAAAACTGTCATGTTTTGCAATTGAGTATAATGCTGGTCTAAAAGGAATTTTTATATATGTTAGGCATGAAAATAAGAAAGGCTCCTATTAGCTAGGAGCCTTGGTTAAAAGCTTGGGCTTCTTTCCAGGTTGTAATTGACCTGACCCTGACATTGGGATTGATTGCTCTGATCATCGGGCTGAGGATAGGCATGGGACTGATTTCCACAAATTCCCTTGCCCCGTCCTCAATCATATGGTCAATTGTTGTGTGCCATAGTACTGGATGGTTAGTTTGTTCTAACAAAGCTAGACGAATCTCATGTGGGTCGTTAGTGGGTAGGCTTGTGTGGTTTAAATAGACCTGACCTCGGGTAACGCAAAACCCTGGTTGCATAAGAATTTCGCGTAGTTTTTCCACAGCAGGTAACATTAGAGGGGAGTGGAAGGCCCCGGACACTGATCGGGGAATAACCTTAGCCCCCAGCACCCGACACCTTTCCCTGACTTTCCGAACACCGACTAAGTCCCCGCTGATAACGGTCTGGGTTGGAGTATTAAAACTGGCAGAGACTACTGTGCAGCCGTACTCTTTACTAACTGCGCTGCAAATCGTCATTACCTGTATTGAATCTAAACCAAGAACAGCAGCCATGGTACCTGGTTGTGTGTCACAAGCTTCTTGCATGGCATTGGCTCGGGCACGCACGAGTTTAAAGAGCGTTTTCAAACCTTCAAGATACCCTCCCGCAGCGAAGACTGCGCTGTACTCA
>MHDB01000029.1:15400-22474 GCA_001816835.1 Candidatus Woykebacteria bacterium RIFCSPLOWO2_01_FULL_43_14
ACCTGGGTTAAGATTAGGCAAGCTAGCAAGAACAGCGGCCTCAAAAGCTACGATTGCCAGCTGGGCATTAACCGTTCTCGCAAGTTCTTCTCTGGGACCATCGAACATCATGTCCGTAATGGGGAAACCCAGAAGTTCGTTGATTTGCTGAAAACGTCCTCTTGCTTTAGGACTACCATCAAAGAAGTCTCTGCCCATCCCCGGAAACTGGCTTCCTTGACCGGTAAAAACAACTGCTCTCAAACCACTCTCCTTGTTTTTAGTCTGAAGGGAGTCTAGCAAATTGAGGAGATCAAATCAAATTGTTCTGATGAATATCCCCCTCCGCAGGTAGCTACGGGAGGATTGTGCTGAGGCACAAAAGAAAGGCTTCTAAGTTAGAAGCCTTTTGGAGGATAGAAAAGTTACTATGAAACCACTTCAAACCAATCTCCCGAAACTTCACGAGGACCTAAAGGAGTTTTTAGCGTAAGAACTTCGGTATCGCTAACCCGCTCGCAAGTTTCGTGGTGACTGCTGTGGGGACTTTCAAAAGTCTCAATTCCGCAAGTACAGGCCCCTCTTTCGGCATCCCTGACGGACAAGACTGTAAATGGCCCATTGCCCCAACCTGCCTCCCACCAAAGATTGGTTGAAGAGCTAAAACATACCTGCTCACCTGGTGTTGGGCGGTAATAAACCCCGTTTTTCTTAGCCATTGTGATCTTGCTCAGGCACAATCTGGACTTTGTATAGCCAAGTACAAGAAGCTGGATCGTCTAGAGAAAGCCCCAGTATTCTGGCCCCGACGTAGTGAGTAGTACCATTGTCATGCGGATCTTCACGAAGGCTTATAGGTTCAATACTCTTACCCGAGCCAATAGCAGCCTTGCATATTCAAGAGCACCGTCCATTGTAAGCGGTCCGGTAACAGGTTTATCTTCACCGTAAGTCACTACCCGGTACATGACTTGGGGCATATCTCAGTCCTTTCCTCGTTGATGGGCGGAATTATCTCACATCTGAGCTTAATTTTCAAAAAAGCGGTTCTTGTTACCAATTTTTCAGGTGTCATAAGTTATGATTTAGCAACATTGCACATCCTGTATTTCTAGGGTACAATATAAGTATGCCAAGATATTCCTCTGGTATCATTAGAAGAGCTTGTAAACTTCGTGCCCTAGGTAAAACCTATGGGGAAATAAGAGCATCTATAGGGGTAAACATTCCAAAGAGCACACTCTCACATTGGTGTAAAAATGTTCCCCTTCCCCAAAAATATGCGGAAAGGATGAACCTACTTACTTCCTCAAACCTAAATAAAGCTCGAAAAATTGCTCTTGCGGTCAATAAAACTAAAAGGGAGGAGTATTTAGCCCAGATTAGACAAACAAACTTACCAGTATCAAACCAAGTACACGAAAGTCAGACTGCTAAAATTGCTCTTGCTATGCTTTGTCTTGGAGAAGCTTCAAAGTATAATGCTGGTAGGTCTTTTTCACTTGGGAGCTCAGACCCAAGGATAGTAACAATTTTTTTGGAGTTAATTAAGAAGTGTTTTCAGTTCGATTTGGAAAAGGTTAGGTGTACAGTCCAATGTAGGGCTGATCAAAACACTGATGACCTAGTAAAGTTTTGGATGAGTCACACCAAAATACCGAAGCGGCTATTTTATAAAGCAAAAATAGACCCAAGAACGATAGGTAAGCCGACTCTTAAGAAAGATTACAAAGGTGTGCTAAGAGTTGATTATTTTGATTCTAATGTGCACTTAACTCTGGAATCACTGGCAGATTTGGTATATAATCAACTGCGTTGTTTTCCTACGTAAAATCAATTGCTCAAACGTGGGCCCGTAGTCTAATGGTAAAACTCCTGGCTGGCAGCCAGGTGATAGGGGTTCGATTCCCCTCGGGTCCACCAGTTCTTCTTGGTCTAGACTGCAATAAGGTCGTTAGAGGGGCCAGTAGCTCATCTGGTAGAGCGCAGTCTTCGCATGACTGAGGTAAGGAGTTCGAGTCTCCTCTGGTCCACCAAACAAACCGATCTTGATTAATCCGTCTTTTTATGATACACTAAATTTGGTTAATACGCTCACACATAACCTAGTAACCAACCCCGTAAGTCACCATTCCTGGAGTTCCACTCCTTAGTATGGCTGAATTCGTAAGGAGTTGGAATTCATATCACCCGCAGCTTTATGCGTAGGGTGACCAGAAGGAGGTGACTCTTTTAAATGGAGTACCAAGATAAAACAATAGCCTGTAAGGACTGCGGAACTGAATTTACTTTCACCGCCTCTGAACAGGAGTTCTATGCGAGCAAAGGTTTTCAGAATGAACCAGCTCGTTGTCCTGACTGTCGCGCGAAGTTCAAGGAACAGAGACGCGAAAACAGACAGATGTTTGATGCAACCTGTGCCGAGTGTGGCGCAGCCACTCAGGTTCCTTTCCAACCAACAGAAGGAAGACCTGTTTACTGCATGGACTGTTTCAAAGCCAAAAATCCTCGTTAACTAAGTGAGGTAGAGGAAAAGCGCACCTTCGGGTGCGCTTTTCTGTGGTTTGTAAAGATGTATTAAATATATAAAAATATGTCGTAGACCAGTGGTTTAGAACTTATAGTTATCAATAAATGATATGTATTTATATACATCGAATAGTATAAGATATATTAAATAGGTATTTGAGAATTATAACAACTGTTATCCTGAACGGAGTGAGGGATCTGATTATTAACTTGTCTGTTCTTTTGTGCCGACAAAGCGGGAGTTTGCGACTTTGCGGATCCAAAGTCGCCCAAAGGATGTTTATTAATAACTAGAGCAAGCGAGTAGTGACTTCAAGGGTTTGCTTGATCCGTGAGTATGCTGTAATGGACAGAAGGACTAAAGAAGAGAGAACACTAAGAGAGAATTTGTTCTCTCTTAGATCACGCAGCAGGAGGAATTTTACAGAGGGCGCTGTAATGCCCGTAGAGGCGTCTGTTTTTACAAAGCTGATTAAACAGAAGCGTGATGATAGTCAAGGTTTATATAATAAAGTTATAGGACTAAGAGACTATTTTCAATAGCATAAGCTCATTGACAAGAGTATATTCAGTATGAGGTAATAAACTTATACATTTTGAGGAGTTTTTAGCACTCTTTTGATCCTAAAACTTCTACATTTTATGAAAAGTTTACTGCTATATGATCAAACGCCTGCTTAGTGTACAAGAAGCTGCTAGTCTCCTAAAAGTTAATTCCCAAACCTTACGCAGGTGGGATAGCTCAGGTATACTCGTGCCTCTTCGCACAGAAGGTAATCAGCGCCGCTACACTCGAAAACAGATTCGTGAGTTTTCACTAGACAGACGTTCGCACAAGGCTTTAAGTAAAGCCCAGCCGGTTTCAGATACACCACACTCGATTCAACCTCAAACAGAACTCTACCAGCCCGCACATATAGCAACCAGAAAAGGGAATTCTCTGCTGAGAATTTCCGAACAAACTGGTCCTTCAGGAGTGTCTCTTCCCAAATGGCTTTCCTATACAGTAGGGGGATTAGGAATTGTGGGTATGATCTTTGTTGTTGCTCCCTACATTTTGAACTCAGAACTTATACAAAATAGCAATCGAAGCCGAGAGATGACAGCCCGATATAGCCCACAAAATCAACAGTCTAGTCATGTCTTAAGTGCGAAGAATGGCTCATCTGAGGATGGCTCGTTAAGCTGGAAAGATGTAGGAATTTCCTTTCTAGAAGGCTTTGCGCAGGTAGATCAGGAAGTCCGCCAAACTGTGGCTGAGGGACTATTTGGTAGCACTTATGAGGATAATAGTGATAATGATGACGAGCGTATTCTTGGTATTTCTAGCACGACTGCAGATATAGTGCAGTCTGTGCGTAACTTCTTTGCTCAGTGGTTCCAGCCGATAAACAACTTCATTGCAACCCGTTTTACTCAGACCAACTTAGAGTCTTCTGAGACTATCAGTTCGCCCCAGAATGACCAAGGTGGTGTACCTGAAGAAATAACCGGTCCTAATCTATCTGACAAGGTTGCTACCCTTGAGGCAGACATTAATAGGGAGGTAGAACTGTTGACCGATGAGATTTCAGATGTAAAGAGTTCCAGTTATCTAGGCACAAACAAGAATTCTTCATTAATTGCTAGTTTAGAAGGTAAAACGCTAGAGTTGGGTAGATTAGTTGCTGCATCAGATAAAAGTTATGTCTCACTAACCTTGACAAAAACACTTCAAGTTGGGGGGAACTCTACCATAAAAGGAACAACCACGATTGACGGTGACGTCGTATTTAACTCCGCACTTACTGTTGACAATCCTTCAAAGCAAATAACCTTAGGAACTATTTCTATTCATGGTGGGGATTTGAAAGTCCCAGGCACAACCACCTTGAAGGGGAATACCATTTTTGGTGATGGGACCGATGATCTCATCGCTCTTACTGGCAGAATCTCTACTAGTATTATTCCGAACCTTTCAGCAGCCTTAGATCTGGGCAGCTCAGACCTCCGCTGGAAGAACCTTTATGTCAATAACTTAATTGCCAATACTCAAACCATATCTGGGATTAGCACTACTGGGGATGTTACTGTAGGCGGGACTTTAGGAGTGACGGGAGCGAGTACCCTCTCATCCACTCTTAATGTTACCGGGGCAATAACAGGACCCACAAGTACCAATACGATCAATGGACTTGTGATTAGTAGTGGAGCACTGTCTAGTGTCACTGGTATTACCACTAGCGGGGGATACACCCAATCTGGATCCTCGCTAAATTACTTCTCAGGAAATGTCGGTATTGGCTATAGTGTCCCAGGAGGTAGTCTAGGAGTAGCTGGTAATCTCGGAGTAGGATTTAGCTATGCCAGGTTTACCCCACCAACCAACGGTCTTATGGTGGAAGGTAGTCTAGGAGTAGGGACTACTAGTCCAAGCGCCTCTTTGTCCGTAGGCTCTACCTCACAGTTCCAAGTAAACTCCTCAGGAGCCATAGCTGCAGCTACAGCAGTCACCTCCTCAGGAACCATCACCTTCTCAGGACTAGGTGTAGGGGTAGTCCTCTCTAGTTCAACAGGAGTCTTGTCCAATAGTCTGGGAACAGCCAACTATGTTACTAAATGGACAACCACTGGGCTCTCTACCACCTCTCTAGTCTATGATGATGGAACTAACGTAGGAGTAGGAACAACAAGCCCAGGCTCTAAGCTAGGAGTAGCTGGAGGACTAGGAGTAGGGATAAGCTATTCCACCCTAGCAGCCCCGACTAATGGTCTGCTAGTCCAAGGAAGTGTCGGAGTAGGAACAACAACTGCAGGCTCCACTTTCAACATAAACGGGAATACCGTCATTGGATTTGGCCTAGGGAGTGTTGTAGCCCCAAGTAATGGACTAGCCGTCAATGGTTCAGTAGGGATAGGCGTCAGCTCTCCATCTAATACCTTAGCTATCTCTGGTAGTGTGGGCATTGGATACTCCTATGCTAGAGCTGCAGGTCCTACCAACGGGCTTTCTGTAGAAGGTAATGTGGGTATTGGTACTACCAGTCCTGGGACAACCCTGGATGTTACCGGTACTGGAAGATTCTCTTCCACCTTAACTGCCTCTGATGGGTTAACATTAACCACTGGAGCCTTGTCTCTCACCGGAACTTCAGGGAGTATTGCTTTAACAGGGTTTGGAACAACAAGTATCACTAGTACCACCGCGACCGGGAATATTAATACTCTAGCTAATGATTCCCTGACTACCGGGACTAATCTAGCTCTAACCTCCACCGCCACCGCTCTTTCTTCCGGTGGGTTACTGAGCCTATCTAAAACAGGCGCCTCAGGCAGTACCGCCTTTACCGGAGACATTGCTAATCTGACCTACTCTCAAACCTTTAATGGAGGAGTAGGACTGGATAGTACCGGTAACGTGTTGGATATCTCCAGGAACCTAACCCTCAGTAATCTCGGTAATACCCACACTGTCTCTGGAGCCTTAGTTTCCATCTCAGATACCATGACTCAGTCCTCCGGTACCCTCACCCACACTGCTAATATCTTAGACCTCACCCAAAACTACACTTCTTCCACAGGAGTCCCGTTGTATGTTAAGAACTATGGAGCCGGACTCTCCTTAAGGATCGATGATTCCTCAGGAGACACCACCCCCTTTGTCATCGATGCAGGAGGAAGTGTGGGTATTGGGACAACCTCCCCAGGATCAGCCTTAGGAGTCAATGGAGGACTAGGAGTAGGGATAAGTTATTCAATCCTAGCTGCTCCAACTAATGGCCTTATTGTACAAGGTAACATTGGGGTTGGAACTTCTTCCCCAGACAGTCAACTAGCAGTCTATGGTTCAGCTGGGACAACTGTTCCTACTGCTGGTGGTGGTACCCTCCTGGTAGCAGATAACGCTAATGCCACAGCAGGGAATGGTGGAGCTATTCTCTTTGGGGCTGTAAACCAGCAGTGGGCTGGGATTAAGAGCTACATTGTTAACAGTACCAGTAACAGTGCCGGACACTTAGACTTCTTTACTAGAACTACAGCCACTGACGCCACCCTCACCAGACAGATGCGGTTGATGGCCAATGGTTACCTCGCTATTGGTACTGGAACCAATGATGGAGGATCATATCTCTCTGTAGCAGGTAATGCCACACTCGGATTCTCTGGTACAGCAGTAGCTCCAGCCAATGGTTTAGCAGTACAAGGAAGTGTAGGAGTAGGTATTACCTCCCCAGGACAAACACTCAGCATAGCCGGGAATGTGGGTATTGGATTTAGTTACTCCCGATTCGCTACAGGACCAACTAATGGCTTAATGGTCCAAGGTAACGTAGGGATTGGAACAACCAATCCTACAGCTGGTCTCCACGTGGTAGGAACTAGTATCTTCACCGGGAATATGACTCAAACTAGTGGTATCCTAACTCTCACAGGAGGAGCCAGTGCCGACATTACTACCAATACTGCTGTTAGTCTAACTCTCAAACCAGCTACTATCTCCACCACTGCTACTGGACTATCTCTCAATCTCTATGCAGGAAATGCTGATGATGGACAAGGAGGAGCAGTCAACATCCAAGGAGGAAC
>MHDB01000030.1 GCA_001816835.1 Candidatus Woykebacteria bacterium RIFCSPLOWO2_01_FULL_43_14
CTATAATTAGATTATGAAACTGTCTGTCTTGATAGATCAGTACCTAAAGTCCTTGATTAGCCGAAATGTTTCCCCACTAACCTACCGGGATTACAGTCATTATTTAGCTAAGTTTTTAGAATTTTGCTCCGATATCAATGTTTCCCGTCTTAATGAACAAACTATTTTGAAATACAAGCACTTTTTGGCTTCCTACGTTGATGAAGGGACTGGTCTAAGCCTGAAAAGGGTTACCCAAAACTATTTTCTTATCGCTCTCCGGTCATTGATTGAATACGCTAGGGAAGCCCAATTGACAGTATTAACCAAAAGTATCGTTCCCTTGGCAAAGTTATCTCCTGAATCTCAACCCCCTCTGGACAAAAAACAGATCGAAAATGTACTAAACACTCCTGATGTGCACACCAAGCAAGGTCTTCGGGATCGAGCCATTCTCGAAACCTTGTTCTCAAGTGGACTTTTGGTGTCTGAGCTGTCCTACCTAAACAGAGACCAAATAGACCTGGTAGGTAAGCAGATAAAAGCTGAGGGGAGAACAGGCAAAACTAGGACTATCTTTATTTTTGACCGCTGTGCGTATTGGTTGGAAAAATATTTGGCTTCTCGTGAAGACACTTTTCGGCCAGTGTTTATCCGTTACCAAGGTATGGCGGACGAATTTGAATTTGGAGAAAGAATGAGGCTGACACCACGCTCTATTGAAAGAGTGGTTGAAAAGTATGCCAAGGCGACTGGAATTAGGGGTAAAGTTACCCCGCAGAGTTTTAGGCATTTCTTGGGAATTACTTTGGTAGCTCAGGGAGTCAGTCCGCAAGGTGTCGCTGAGATAATGGGTTACGAGAGTAGCTTTTCTACACGTCAGTATGGTAAAACACTAGAATCAGCAAAAGAAAAATCTTAATCGGAGGTTGTACTTGGATAAAGAAGTTTTTGATTTAATAGCTAAAGAAGAGACTCGTCAAAAAGAGCAGCTGGAAATGATTCCCTCTGAGAATTATGTCTCCCCTGCTGTGCGGGAAGCGACTGGTTCGGTATTAACCAACAAATACGCTGAGGGGTATCCTCAGAAACGATATTACTCGGGTAATATGGTGATCGATAGTCTGGAGACTTTGGCTATAGAGCGGGGTAAAAAGTTGTTCGGTGCGGAGCATATCAACGTCCAGCCTTACTCTGGGAGTAACCCAAACTTCGCGGTGTATTTAGCTGCTTGTGAGCTCGGAGACACTATTTTGGCGATGGAACTTACCCATGGGGGCCATCTTACCCACGGTAGTAGTGTTAACTTATCTGGTAAGATGTTCAAGTTCGTCCACTACGGCGTTGACTTAGCAACTGGTCTTATTGACTACGAATCAGTTTATCGAATTGCTAAGGAACATAAACCCAAACTAATAGTCGCTGGTGGGAGCGCTTATCCTCGAATAATTGATTTCGGTAGGTTCCGTGAGATTGCTGATGAGGTTGGGGCCAAATTATTGGTGGATATGGCCCATTTTGCTGGGTTGGTTGTGGGTAAAGTTTATCCAGACCCAGTAGTAGTAGCTGACTTTGTAACTTCCTCGACCCATAAAACCCTGCGTGGTCCTCGAGGTGGCCTGATTATCTGTAAATCAGCTTACGCCAAAGATGTTGACCGTTGGGTTTTCCCTGGATTGCAAGGTGGGCCTTTGGAGCACGTGATAGCAGCCAAGGCAGTTTGCTTTGGTGAAGCTATGCACCCAGATTTTAAGTCCTATGCTGAGCAGATTGTCAGAAACGCCAAGGTTTTGGCCGAGACTCTCTCCAAAGGAGGTTTGAAACTTTCCAGTGGTGGGACAGACTCGCATCTGATCCTGATTGATTTTGGTAGAGACGGCCTGACGGGAAAAGAAGCCTCAGACGCTTTGGAAAAAGTGGGGATCATCGTCAACAAAAACACTGTTCCGGGAGAAACACGTTCCCCATTTATTACCAGTGGTATCCGACTAGGTACCCCTGCCTTAACTACGCGCGGAATGACAGAAAAAGAAATGGTTTTGATTGGGAATTGGATCGTAGAAGTTTTAGCAGCGCATTTGGATGAGACTGTTTTGACCAAAGTGGGTAAGGCGGTCAAGGAACTGAGTACTAAGTTTATGGTCCCCTAGGATTTAGGGAAAATTCCAGTTTTCCGTGATTCGATACCGGTAGTAAGTCTTACCACTTGAAGCTGTACCTGAATCAAGATATTCGCCAAACTTGGTATTGCCTGTTTCCTGGCTCGAGAGGCGAAACTCTAATTTGTAGCCAGATGTATCGCTGGTCCCTCGAGAATAACAAAAATCAGGTGGTCCTGGGGTAGCGGGTTCTTCAGGGTCATGCGGTAGGGTGGAAATATATTTTGGAGTCAGGCTATCAATATAGGATTGCCAGCTACTACAACACGTTGCCGTTCCCGCGTCACCATCTCCATCACACGAAGCAGCTGGGTAGGCGTTTTTGTCAAGATAGTAGGAGGCTAGAGAGGACCTGAGTTTGTTGATCGCGTCTTTTCGTTTATCGTCATAACCGAGGTTGAAAAATTTTGAAGGGTTGATGGTTTGAGCTACAGCAGCGAAGACAATACCCACCAGCGCTACTACAATGATTATCTCAATAAGGGTAAAACCTTTGTGGGAGGCAGGTGTGAGCATAATTGAATAATAGCCAAGAGAGCTAAATTTGGCAAGTACTCTAGTCTTTCTTTTTCCAAGTTGCCAAGAAGATACCCACGAACAAGAGTCCCCAGCCTAATATAAACAAAAATACCGGTAAAAGTTCGCTCAGGAATAAGCTAATAAGTCTCGCCGCCTTTAAATGAGTTCCTGGAGTGGGGGCAATGGTGGCTAGAGTTTGTTCCCGGAGCGGCTCGATAAGATGTTTGTCGTATTCATAGCCAAAAGCGAGAACCCCAAAGGCGAGCGTGAATAAGAAGGCCAGTCTTGAAGGGCGGAACAAACTTATTAATGCTGAAATAACCAAACCGCAAAAATAAGCAAGCACGACTGAGTTGTGGTTAAAAAGTAGGTAGAGACCGTTAAAAAGATTGCTGACCAAATCTTCAGACATTGGTTAATTATATCAGTAAATCTAACAAGGACGCTATTTCCCTAGTTATGACTGTAACTAGGGTGTGCCTAGGACACTTGACAAAGACCTATAGTTGTGGTATAATATAAATACAATTGAAAAATACTTCTCCTGTTGAAGACAGCTGGAGGTTAACAAATTCACCTACCGAACTTGTTGATTGCCAGCTGTTTTTTCGTAGCAAAGCGAAGACCCCGCGAAGCTTCCGCCGGCTGGCGGAGCGGAGTGGGGCTAAAACAGCAAGGTATGTTGAAATACCCGTTATGGTACCTCTCAACTTAGTTATCTATATAGGTTGCTAGGTTGAGAAGGTAACATGGCGGTAAACCATAATACCTACACGCGTCGGCCCGGTCATGACGCTGAGGATTGGATGATAAGTATCCTTTCTGAAGCTAAAATGGCCGTGCGGCCCAGCTCTCACTTTGAGGACACTGTTCTCAAGGTCGACTTCTGGGTCCGGCTTCGCGATGGTCGGTGGCTGCCAGTGCAGTTTACCACCAGCAAGGACATTAGACTATAATTTTACATGGCTGAAAGCCATGAGCGAACGAAGTGAGTCGAATGGTTTGTTTAGGAAGCTAAGTGATTAAATTCGTTTAGCTTAGGTACATTGAAATTATAGCTAACCTAGGTAGCATTGTGGTTATCTGAGTGGTAACTAGAATGCTACCTTAAGGTATGGGTTAGCCACGCCGCCCTGCGTGTTTCCGGCATCAAATGGGTAAAATATGAGCCGGAGGAGAAAAGAAATGTACCTACAAAGACATGTTCGGGAAGCCATTCAGGTTTGGGGCAAGCTGACTGGTGGGGACATCCCCCATCACGTTCAGTCCAGACCTGGTGGGAAGAGGCTGGTCCGTGGCTACGGCCATGCCTACCTCCCAGCTGAGGTCTCGCCTCAGCTCCGTGCTCTGGCCTGGCACAGGTCAGACGGGCACTTTTCGGTGACCTTTATTTGGTTGGAGATTGATCTCCATCCGGTGGGGGAAGCAGGAAGTGTGTCCTTTCACCCCGAAGTTATCGGGGTTGGTGATTACGGAATGGGGGAGTTTTCTCCGGAGCTCCGAGAGGAGCTTGTCGGAGCGCTCAACCGGCGTATCCAGCAATCTCTCCCCCTCGCATGGGAAGAGAAACCAGAAAGGCCACTGGAGCCTCCAATCTCTCAAGACGAGGAGAGGAGGTTGTTGGAGCCAGGCGAGCTCTCTGAAGAAGAGAGAGCTCTATGGATTCCTCCTGGGACTATCTTCGAGTTTGGCAACTAGCCACTCGAAGGTCCCCAAGGCTAGTCACAAGCCTTAAGCACCACTTCGGTGTAGTGAAACAATCCGGGGTTTTCCTCTGTACGCCCCAGCCAAAGCACCTCCTTCTTGTCCAGCGAAGCTCAAAAGAAGCGGAGTTGGATAAACCCGAAGTGATCTAGGCAAGACAGAGGGTCCAACACTTTTTACTGAAGAGCGATTCCTTACCCCCAAAGGTAGGTAATCGCTCTTGCACTTAAGCAAGTCTAGGAATAGGTTTGTTTAAGTGGAAGCATAAAATGAAACCAATACCTTGTGCTTTCTAGGAGACAGCGATGAAAATCGGAACTATCCGCGGTCGGCACGAGATGCCGGTGGACCGCTACCTGGTAGATGACCGTGAGGTCTCGCCGGGTGAGGATGCGTACAATGCTGTCTTTGAGGCGGCGAAGGTTCACGGTCAGTCGTTGCCGGTTGCCGATACGGTCGAGCTGTTCTATGCTGGCTTGACCGAAGCGACCATTGGCGCCCTCGACGGATACGAGTCCGTTGGGATTAACGTGGTGCCCATGCGGTTTAATGTGTCGAGTGGGGGCTACGAAAGTCTCTCTCGGCGCGTGAACCCTTGGGTTGTTTGTCAATGGTCGAAGGCGGGTGAGCCGCACCCGACCCGATTGAGCGACGCGCACTGCAAGCACTGCGGCGCGTCCTGAGACCGATAGGCAACAGAATAAGACCGGAGTGAGTGCCTGAAATACGGTATCCGGTGAAAGAAATTCACAAACGGCTTTTTACTAGCCGCGACCAAGAGAAACGGGAATATCTCTTGTTGTCCGCCATGACTAGTGAAGGGTTCCCTGGAGAAAGAGACAAGACCCCCAAGGTCTTGCACTCTCTCCACAACCGTTCTTCCGCTGATAGCGGAACTGATGAGCCCTTCAATAGTGAGCAAAGTCGAACTACTCAGGGCGAAAACGGTTAAAAACGGTTATTATAGAACTTTAAAGTATTCTCCTTTCCAATTCTGGATCTAATGAGTTTGGATTTAGAAAGGAAAGGGGAAAGAAATGGCTCGGCAAAATTTCTACAACACACAGCCCATTCCTCTAAGCGACATCCAGACCGCTGACGGGAGCGACCTCCACGAGCGTTGGATGGACCTGTTCGACGCCGATGACCTCACGACCGACGAGCAGAAAGAGCTCGACGCAATCGTGGCGGAGCAGGAAAAGCGTCGGGAGGAGGAGAGCGGATACATCGGTCCTCTCTCGGATGACCAGATGCGTCGGTGGAACATCAGTGCTTCGGACGTCATGGGGTACTCTGGCTTCGAAGGTTAACACTGACGAAATCTTTTTTACATGTCTGGGTTGAAAACCAGTACGGAAGTTCTTTTGATAGATAAAGAACTTTAGCTTTCTTAAGTAAATCAGAGGTTGGTTTGTTTAAGAGGTTACGCAACATTAGTTGTGTAGCTTAGTTCCTTGAAAAATTTATTCAGGCGAGGATCCACCGTAGCTTTACGCGAAGTGGGATTGTAAGATTGCCGCGGGGCAAAGCCCCTCGCAATGACACTCTCTAATCTGTGGTTGCTAGTTTGGTTATTACTTATCACACCCCAGGGGTTTGATATTTATTAGCTAGATAGGCGACCATAGAAAGGAGTTTGGTACTATGGTGCTCGAAACGCTTGCCAAGATCATGGAACACCGTGTGTTCCGTGCGTTCTGGCGGATCTGCCCTCGTTGCAACGAACGCACGAACCCGTTCCGTTGGGAAGAGGGGATGTGTGTTGAATGTTGTGAGAGCCAGGTCGCCAGCGACCTCGAGGATTTAAGGGTTATGGAGTGCGAGCTCTACTAAATCCTCGATGACAACTGAATAAAGAAAAGGAACGACCAGGGTTGCGTTTAAAGATGCGATGAGACGTACCAACCGGTACATCTACAGCGATGCATGAAGACCCTGGTCCACCCTTAAACAGATGAAGAAATTCGTTTGTTTAGGGAAGAGCGCAAAGTAATTTGTACTCTATCAAGTCCTTGTTTAAGCTGCACCTTCGAGGTGTAGGTATGAGGTGTAGGTATGACTAAAAGAATTTTTAAGCTAATCTCAGAAGAGGTTTGGTTTTTGTTTTGTGCAGTGATATAATTCTGCTAATGGATGATGTGACATTTGAAGTTGAACAAGGTTCCCAGAGAGAACAGGCATTAGTAACACTTCATGAGAAAGGTTTTTCGGATGAAGAAGGTACTGAACTTATTGATCAGAGTGTCGGTATCGCACGTAAAATGCTTGGTAAGCCTGAGAATCCCTTTCGTAACCACGAAGTCCGTCACGTCCTCCCGTTACTAATTGCCTCCAAACTCGGACCCTCTTTTAATCGTGAGGAACGACGCCAAATAGTTGAGGCGTTTCCTACAGGAGGAAAACTAAGCGAAGGAACCTATACGACTCCTGAGTTGCAAGCTCTTATGCAACGATTTTCTGTAGGTATGCAAGAAGTTATGGTCGCGTTTGTAACCCGTTTCCAGCAACTACGTAGTCAATCGCAATCTTAATTTTTTAGGTTTTAATAACACTATATTGTAATTAGGACAACCGTTTTTGGGCGAAGTTCTGAAATAAAGTAGAGTACATAAGCGCATCCTCAGCGACACGTTCGTCTCTTTGAGATAGAACTTTTCTAACTCCCACTAGAAGTTTTTTTAAGTACTCGTCAGTTGCTTGGGTCTCCAATTCTTGCCCGCGCTTAAGCGCCTCTTCTCGGAAACGATTCGCCGTGCCCATTGATCCTCTGTGTAGACCGAGGGCAAACCTTTTTAAATCCATTGCTAAGGATTCAATTATTACTTGCGTATCAATCATAAAATTTTTCCAAAAAAATACCTCGTTAGCGTTTCAAATATACCTCTCAGTTTTGGATCTAAAATCTCATTACTCGGATTGTTTTGATTAGGTCTGATATTAATAAATGAATTGAAGTCAATGTTGCTACTAACTAAATCTATTCCCCCGCCCCAGATATTAGATTGTTCTGAACCCTGTGCTAGTAATAGTTGCTCACCCTCGAAATGCCTATCCATACCCGCAGAACAGATTTTCTTTTCTACATCTATGACTGTTTTTATGTAAGAGTCGAACTGTT
>MHDB01000031.1:0-1130 GCA_001816835.1 Candidatus Woykebacteria bacterium RIFCSPLOWO2_01_FULL_43_14
TTATACCAAATATATCCCGAAACTATCCACATAGTCAAGGTCGCAAACTAACTTGTAGTTATTTCAGAATTTGATGAGGAAATGTTGATCAGAGGAAAGGTTAAATTGTTTCCATTGCCTGCCGTTTACGTTCACGGTATATCTAGAAGATTTGCTCCCAGGCTGTTTTTGGATATAAAATGGCAAACCTTTGTTTCGGTCGTACTTAAAGGGCAGTTGGTATTTAGTATAGAAAGTGCCCGATTCCCCGGGGTAGACGTAGAAGTAAGTTTCGAAGACTTCCTTGTCTGCTTCTTGGTAAGACGTGACGTCATCAGTAGCGCTGCTTCCTGTGAGCTTAGAGCCTTTGGGGACATACATCCTTGACCATTCCCAATAAGTTGCGTTAAGCCAGGACTCTTCTTTATTTTTACTTATCATCTTGGTTTCCACTTCTTGGGTGATACTTCCATTTTGGTCTAAGTTAATGTCAATTGTGACCTCTTCGTCAATGAACAAATTAGATTTTTTTCCACCCAGATTAGAGTGGTTTATGTGAAGGTAGTCACCGTCGGTTTGTTTTAGCTCCCCATTAACTTCGATATCACGTAAAAGGTTGCTCACGACCTTATCAGTGGAGTGGGCGAGGAGGTGTTTTTCAGTCGCCAAATTGTTGATAGTGAGATACATCGCTGGGTATTGAGAAATAGGAGTGCTATACAATTTACGCAGAAGTTCTGCTAATAGGTCTCCCAAGATCTCTTTTCTAACATCAGCCGTAGTTTCTGGTTTTTGGGTGTACTCTTCCAGCCTGTATAACACTTCTGGTATACCCGAGGGGTGTATTTCGGCAGTGAATGGTTCGGGATACTTGGAAATGTATAAGGGGCCAGTTAGTTTGATCAAATCAACCATTACTTGAGTGTCTATCGCCATAATAAGCTCTGGTTTGGGGTTTCCATCTTCTAAGTAGTAACTTAGGAATTTTTCGGCCGAGGTTGGAAAATCTGGGTAAAGATTACTATCGCGACTATTCAAGTACGCTACCTCAATTTTCCTAATGGGTTCTGGCGCCAGTATATCTGTCAGGATTCGCTCGTCCATTTTATAGATATCCTCGCTTTTGATTATTTTTACCTTGCCTTTATTAA
>MHDB01000031.1:1205-1564 GCA_001816835.1 Candidatus Woykebacteria bacterium RIFCSPLOWO2_01_FULL_43_14
ACTGTACTGGTTTCTCCGCGCCTGCGAGTTTCAAAATGCCTCCTAAGTGCTCAGCTATCTGACTGGGACTGAACTTGTTTACTAGATCTCGAATGAAGTAAAAAGACTCTCTCACCTGAGTGCCGCGGTAGGACTCCGGTAGCTTGTCAGGGTCGATCTGATTTAGGTGTTTCTTTAAGGTTGGTAAGGCCTCGATTAAGGGAGTAATACTTTTTTGGGTTACCTGATAATCATCAAAAAAAGTCGAGAGAAGTATCTCTAAATTGGTATCGCCAATAATATCTTGTTTTTTCTGGAAAGCCGGACGTATCTGAGTGCGAAGAAGGTCAGTGGCGTCAATAGTGTAAGTAAGCAGCTTT
>MHDB01000031.1:1582-5805 GCA_001816835.1 Candidatus Woykebacteria bacterium RIFCSPLOWO2_01_FULL_43_14
CTATACTTTTCGCCAATCACTGGGGTATTAGTAAGAATTTGGTTTTTTTCTATATAGGTAGCGGCGGTGTTTGCCCGAACTCGTATCGAGTAGACCCCATCGATCACTTTGTCAAATTCCTGATTAGTTAGCTTTTGTTGGTTTACTTTTAGCTCTTGAGTGAGATCGACTATTAAGCGATCGGCCTCCCCCACTTTGGCTGTCACTTGGTTATAAAAAACCAGACTTATGACAGTGAAGATAGCTAAGAGAGGCAGTGTTATTAAAAACTTGTTGCGTAAAGACATTAAAGATAGTTTATCCTAAGTCCAGCTCGGTAGCCAGATGTGTCTTTGGAAAAAGGTGTACGGTATTGGCCAGCCGATAAGCAAAGGCAGGAAAAATAGAAAAGTTACGATAACTAGGCTTAGAAAGCTCATTACCAAATTAGGGCCAAGTTTCTTGTCCCACAGCTTATCAAGCCAGTATGCCAGAATCAGAATCCCTAAAGGAATCGAAGGAGCAAGGTTGTAGTTAAAAGACTCTCTTTTCAAAAAGACCCATTGAAGGTTGAATAATAAGAAAGCTAGAAGCAAAATCGCTAGGTTTAGATTTAATTTAGAGCCCAACCAGTTTTTTACGGACACCAAAATTGCTATTAAGACTGCTGGGAATGTAATGGGATTACCTAGGGAAAGGACTGCACTTACCAACTCGGTATATTGATCGAACTTGAACCAGGTGGGGTGGTAGTTAAGCCACCAACTCCACCATGGAGAGTGATAACGATGTGCTTCTGTTAAGTTGTTATGGTAAGAAATGGTCTTGATATGCCAGTCAATAATGTTACTGCCAATTAATATGTCTGGTAAAAAGGTTGCCAAATAAGCTAATAAACTAGACCCAAATATTATCAATGTGGTCATTAGCTTCCTACCCTGTTTTTGGGTAAGGATTAAGGTTAAAGGAACAAGGAAAATAGCGTTCGACCACTTTACCCCAATAGCTAAGCCCATCAAAACGGAACTAAGAATTAGATACTTATTTAGCTTTTTGTCTTTGTAGTTGTAAGCAAAGAGAAAACTTGAAAGGCTGAAGAATACCCCAAAAATATCTAACAGTGCAAAGCGACCCAGGACAAATAACAGGCTTTCGAAACTTAAAAGTATCACTGTGAGCACAGCGGCTCTAGGTTTGGCAAAAACTTTTTTGGCTAAAAGTCCCCCGATAACAACCACCGCAAACCAACTAATTGAACTTAGTAATCTCCAGCCAAGTGGGTTGTTACCAAATAAGGTAACACTTAAGGCGACGAGGAGTTTTCCTAGCGGGGGATGGGCGTCATAAAAGACATTACCGGATAGGTAGCCGTTGGCGAATTTGACATAGTAAATTTCATCATAAGTTTCAAAGGGTAGCAGATTTAAAGTGGCTAGTTGCAGAATTAATAAAATCAGGGGAATTAGATATATGAGTTTTGACACGTCTAATTTGAAGTCAATTCACCAACGACCACAAGCCTTTGTTGGGAGATAATTTTACTCTCCTCGATAGGGTGGGAAGTCACTATAGTAAGGGTAGGAGTAAGCGTTCCATCCATCATGTCTAGATCATCCTTTCCAGTCACATAACTCCGGGTCATTTTGTAGACGTACTTTTTTTGTTGGTAGTAGACCATGATCTCATCCCCCTTGCTTAACTTGTCCAAGGAGTAAAGCGTTTTGGGGTCACCTTTTTTGTAGACCCAGCGGTGTCCTAAAATGACTGTGTTGCTTCTCTCGGATGGGTAGGCAGTATTGGGGTACTTCCAAAAACCTTTTAGTAGGATCGCGTCTGGGTTGGTAGTGCCTTCCAAAACATGCCAGTCGACACCTATTTTTGGTATGACTAGTTGAAAACCTTTGGGAAGTTTTGGATCTGTCTTGGGATTAAGAGCGGCACTGAAATCTTTCTTAGCTTCCTCATCGAGATTTTTTTCCTCTTGAGTGACCTCAGTGGGTATATCAAAAGGTATATCAGCTGGTGCGTTAGATTCTAAATTATCGCTCTTTGCTAATGGGTTCGAGGGGATTCTAAAAAGATCAGATTTGACTGCGTAGACTGATCCCAACCCTAGTATTACCACAAGGCCGGCTATCACTGCTAGGGCTTGCTTGTTAAATTTGACTTTCATAGACAAGGCTTTCATCAACAGTTCAAATATATCAAAAAAACAATTCCAGCGCTAGTAAAACTACATAGCCAACGGAAACCGGAAGCCTTATGTTTTAGAGTTAGGGCTTCCGGTCTATCGGTTTATAGATTAAGTTCTAGAGATTCCCGCCAACATTAGGTGTCGAAGCCGTTGTGCTCCCAAATACTCCGAAGTCAGAGAAGTGGGTTGTATCACCGCAGACTAGGTGGTCCGCTGCGTTCAGTGAGGTATTGGCTAGGACTTTCCATTCTTTACCATCGTGTCGGTAGACTCTTAGGTTTTCTTTAACAATGCTACCCATAAGATTCGGGTCGTACACTACACAGACTTGTACTCTTCCTTCGAGGTCAGATATATTAGTTCCAGCTGAGTTTTTGGCTTTGAAATCATAAACTCTACTGACTTTAGATAAGTTGGAAGGAGTAGCCGCTGGGTTGTTGTTCCACAGAACCGAGAAAGTGTAATCCGCTTTTAGAGCACCTGGGTTAATTTTCAAGTAAGCATGAGCATCACTTCTGTTCAAAACCGTTCCACCATGCTCAGCTGATACTAAAAGAACAGATTTGACAGTGCCGGATGAGTCGGTTTCAATACCGGCCAACGGTGCCGTTGAGGCTGCTGCCTGGGGATTGCTTACTGGAAATCCCAGTAGAGATGAGAACATAAACAAATATGTTGCGAGACCGATGGTCCCACCGACGGAGAGTATAGACAGTAGCTTAGGCATTAGACCTCCTTAAAAATTTATAGCTTTGTTTAAATATTGACAGTGTTTTAAAAGTTTGTCAATACCCACTTTCGAATTGAATTTGAGGCTAAAGTGTGCTATACTAGAAAAGTCTTAAGGTAGTGGTGTGATCGGGCCGCGTAGCTTTATGCGAAGTGGTCAGGAAAGTCCAGACATCGTAGAGCAAGGGACGGAGTGTAAACTCCGACGCGTAAGCGCTGGTGTCCAAACTTTTTACCGTATATGGAGTTTGGAACAAGTTCTGAAATGACAGAGCTTGAGAGCAACAGAGACGAACGGGTATGAAACGGGCAATCCCACCTGATGAAACCTCCGAATGACACGTTTAGGCTGCTCGCCGAGTGTCGAAGTCGAGGGCATCCCGCCAAAAGCGGGGATCAATGACGTTTATATGCCATTGATAGATAGATGATCACTTGAACAGAATCTGGCTTACTAGCTACCTTAAGACACTATAAGTTTTTAGTTGGTACTATGTAGTTTGTAGAAGGGTGAAAGTCCCGAAGCTTCAAGACGATCCTACTTTTGCCATTCCAGGCGTCTACAGTCAATGTGTAAGCGACGTTTACTCCCATTCCTAATTGCAGTTCTGAGATACGCGAGCCCAATCCAAAACCAATTGCTTCAATATCGCCCGGCCCACTAACTGATTTTAAATATAGCTTCAGGTGTTTATTGTCGTCTCCGATGGTTCTGAGACTCCGTATTAACAAATTATTCGTGCAGAAGACTGGTTCAGGATTGGACATACCAAAAGGAGCGAATTTTTGAACTTGGTTAAAAGTCGCGTCAGTTATTAATTTTTCAGGGAGTTCCGCATCTATTTTTATTATGGGTATAAGGTTTGTGTCGTCAAGTCTAGACTTTGCCCAGTCATTAAGTCGATTTTTAAATTCGTCTATTTTATTTGTGGGAATAGTAAAACCGGCTGCAGCCGGGTGTCCACCGCAGTTGATCAAGATATCGGAGCAACTTCTTATGGCCTCAACAATGTTGACACCGTTAATTGAGCGGGCTGAGCCTTTTGACTCTGTTTTCCCCTTACTTATTACTAGTACTGGTCGACAGTATTTGTCGGTGAGTCTTCCGGCCACTAGGCCCACCACCCCTTGTTGCCAGGTTTCGTGATAAAGAACAAAGATTTTATTGTCCTTACCTTCCGCGTCCAGGATTTGATTAGCGTGGATCAAAGTTTCTTTAGTGATCCTCTGCCTTTCCATATTGGTAAGAGTGAGTTTGGAAGCAAGCTCTTGAGCTCGATTTGGATCCTTTGTTAGAAGTATCCTTAGCGAATCGTAGGCG
>MHDB01000032.1:0-93 GCA_001816835.1 Candidatus Woykebacteria bacterium RIFCSPLOWO2_01_FULL_43_14
CTCCTTGGATGTTGACTGCTCCTCCTTGTCCATCATCAGCATTTCCTGCATAGAGATTGAGAGATAGTCCAGTAGCAGTGGTGGAGATAGTGG
>MHDB01000032.1:128-5296 GCA_001816835.1 Candidatus Woykebacteria bacterium RIFCSPLOWO2_01_FULL_43_14
GTGATGTCAGGACTGGCTCCTCCAGTAATAGTTAGGGTACCACTAGTTTGAGTCATGTTCCCAGTGAAAATACTAGTTCCTACCACGTGGAGACCTGCTGTAGGATTGGTTGTTCCAATCCCTACGTTACCTTGGACCATAAGACCATTGGTGGGACCTGTAGCGAATCGGGAGTAACTAAAGCCAATACCCACATTCCCGGCTATGCTGAGAGTTTGTCCTGGGGAAGTATGCCCAATCCCTACAGATCCACTGACTGCTAGTCCATTAGTAGGGGCTGCAACACTACCCAGACCAAACCCAATCACCGTGTTACCGTTTACGTTAAAGGTGGAGCCAGCAGTAGTAGTTCCAATCCCCACACTTCCTTGGACAATTAAGCCGTTAGTCGGAGCAGCTAGGGTGGAATAGCTAATACCTACTCCTAACCCACCGGCTACTCCTAGCTTAGAGCCTGGACTGGTAGTGCCTACTCCTACGAAGGAGTTAGTGGTGTCAATATTGAAGAGTCCCGAGTTAATGTTAAAAGCAGTAGCTGAGGAGGTGAGAGTGGCGGCTACTGACCCAGAGGTGGCGGTTAGAGATAAGGCTCCGGTGGTAAGGGTTAACCCATTGGAGGCGGTTAAGAGACCTCCTGAGGTAATAGTCCCACTTCCCGTGGCAGAGATATTCCCTGAAGTGGTGATGTGGGAGCCAGTCGTGGCAGGAGAAAGAGTGGGCGGAGAACCACCGTCAGTCCCCCAGTAGCCCACCGAACCCCCACCTCCTGAGACAATCCCCCCAGAACAGACAAAGGAGCCGTCAAAGTCATCAATAGTACAGCCGGTCGAAGAGGATCCACCCGCTAAGTGAATCTGAGCTTGACCAGTACTGGTAGACCCAATACCGGTGTTGATGGAAACATCCCCGAGAGAGACTGAAGTGGAGATAGTAGGACTACCGGCAAAGGTTAAGGCCGTGGAGGTGAAGGTGTTGGAGTTAATAGTTACGACGTTAGTAAAGGCTCTGGCGGAGTCGATGATCTGGGTACCATCTATCTGGAAAGCAGTGGTGGCATTGAGGGTGGTGAACTTACCAGTTGTCGCCGAGGTGGAACCAATTGTCCCGGGAGAGACCCAAGTGGCCCCTAGTAACAAACTGGCATCCACTACTCCATTACCAGTGTAGGCTAGAGAGGCTCCAGTACCGACAAACATGGCGGCTCCAGTATTAGTCCCAGAGGTAATGCTACTAAAGGCTGTTCCAACACCAGTTAACCCACTCTGGGCTGTCCACACCGGAGCAGCCGCCCCATTAGCCACTAAGACATAAGTAGCCGTTCCTGCGGCAAGGTGGCCATAGGCCGTGGTTGAGGTTGAATATGGTATCTCTCCTGCTCCAGCAGCAGAAACGCTTGCGCCAAGACCGCCACGGGATGTCGCCAATGTGGCTTCTGAGGAAAGTACCCCGGACGAGTTAATTACTACCCCAGTGGAAAGGCCTGAAACCGTAGCAGCATTGACCGTCAAAGTCCCATTACTCCCAGAGTCAGCCAGACTAAGTAGCGTATTCGATCCATCGGTAATCGTTAGCGTCCCCCCACCCCCAATGGCGATAGCTGGGGTAGTTGAAGAAAACGTGATTGGCGTGGCAGAACTTGAGGTAAGACCGCCGTTTAAGGCAACTGTTGTGGTAGTGGTAGCACCTCTTCCCGTTACTGAGGATAAGGTATCTGCTTCTGTTGCGGTAATAGTAATGGTCGAACCTGACGCAGAAACTGCGTTGATACCCCCACCAGCAATGGTTAGTGCTCCGGTCAAGCTGTTAAGCGAACTCACGCCTCCAGAGGAATCTGACCACTTGGGAACCCCACCAGAAACAGTGAGCACTTGGCCACTGCTTCCAACCCCCAGTTTTGACAATGTATCAGTAGCACTCGCATACTGTATATCGCCAGCGGTATAGCCTGTCAACCCAGTACCACCTTTACTGATCGGAACAGTAGCACTTAAGGCTGATGGCGAAACACTCCCACTGGAGGAAATGGTTAAGTCGTCTTTAACCATCGAATTAGTCACACAATCACTACATCCACCATTGGTAACGACATCCGCTAAGGTCGCAATGTTACTTATTAACAAGCCACTTACCTTTATGCCTGTTCCTGACTCTAAACTCAAAGCGCCAGTTTTTCCTTGAAAAGTAGTTACAGCGTTAGTTAGCACTGGCTCACCATTGACTGATAAACTACCATTTACGTTTGTGGGAGCGTTTATTTCTAAACTAAAGGCTGCATTAGTATCCGAAGCTGCCAGGACATCCCCACTCAAACTCTTCCCAGGGTCTGGGTTATTCCACCCCTCTTGAGCTTCCTCACTCCTTATTATGTTGCGTGAAACCAAAGAGATGCGCTGTGGTGCTGGACTTGAAACACTCTGTGGAGAAATAAGGGTAATTAATCGTTTGGTTTCGTTGGGGAAACTTTGATTTGCTACTAAACCCAAACCAACGGCTACTGATCCTAAGAAAAGCAAGCTTCCCAAACCAAAACTAAGCCTAGACAAGGTGGTGGCTTTAGGGAGCCAGGGCGAAAAGCCTTTGGAAGTTTTTGGGAGTTCTGGAACAGCAATGGTGGTATCAGCACCTTTGTCCAAAACAAGCTGTGAAGTCCTAGATTTGATTATTGCCGCTAGGGCTGGATTTCTACTTAGCAGAACCTCTTCTAGATCCGCTAATTTGTACCTACGATCTCCCCCTTTAGATCTCTTTGAAACCAAGTAGCCACTACTTTCCCAGTTTCGGAGTGTATCTGGAGAGACATGGAGAAAATCCGCAGCTTCTCCAACTCGAAGATAGTTCCTTTTCTGAAAAGAGTCTAGGATGGGCTGCAAGTCGTTGGTTAAAGTGTGCTCTGTTGCTTGTGACGCAGATCTTATTGAGAAAATATCTCTCTCGAAAACGCCTATTAACGAGCTCACACAAAAGTTGATAGTTGAGGAAAGATTTCTTATTGAGGCTAATTGCTTAAAGACTTTGTTCATTGGGCAGGGTTTTAATGTTTATATATAAGCTAACATATTTTGCTATTTTACGAGGCTAAATCTAGGAATATTCCTAAGTTTTTACCTTTTCTTTATAGTAGGGTAAATGTAGTTCTGTTGTCAACATCAAAGACTCTTCGGAGAACCCTACCAACCCCCAAGGTTCGAGATTTCGTAAACCTCGGAGGTTAAGATATTTTCCTTTACATGAAGGTGACACCCTCGCGAGGGTGTCACCTTAGTTTAGTTATAATTTATATACAAATACAACAAAAGGTATAAAACTACTACGTAATACTACTGGAAAGAGGTTAGTTCGGGGAGTTCGATATCAGTGTAAATAGTAGCGGTGTTATTCACGTTATGAATGATGGCAAAGGAAAACATAAAGGAGCGTGGTTCGCCTTTTTCTAGGCGGAGTACGACAGGTTTGTCCTTTATTAGGGTAATAAAATTGGCATGACCTGGTAGAACATCAAAATTTCCCTGTTTATTACTACTGGACAAAGCTGTGACATTTCCATCAAACAAAACAGTTTTGGGATTTCGGATGACGACCCGAAGAGTCTCATTCATTACTTAGCCGCCCTAGCTTTAGCATCCGCTAAAGAGCCTATGTAAGCCAAGCTCTCAGGCGGGACCTCATCATAAGCCCCAGTCAAAATAAGTCTAACATCCCCAAGGAGGGTTTCTTTTTTCACAAACACTCCTGGCCGGCCGGTTTGAGCCGAGGTCACGGTAAATGGCTGGGTTAAGTAGTTAATCATTTTCTTTGTTCTGGCAAAAATAAGTCGCTCATCAGTCGACAGCTCAGACTCACCAATAATAGACACAATGTGAGATAACCTCTTGTAGTCGTCCAAATATTGCTGGAAGCGCATTAGCAGATCCTTGTGCTCCACTCCAATAATCTCTTCCCGAATATTCTCGGATGACGACTGATAGATGTCCACTGCCGGGTACAAACCAAGCTGCTGAGCTTCACGGGACAAAACAATAGTCGTATCCAGAAAGGACATGACCGCCCCTACCCCAGGATCAGAAAGATCATCCGCTGGAACGTAGATAGTTTGAAGTGAGGTAATTGACCCAGATTTAGTCGAAACAAGACGATCCTGAACATAAGATATCTCTGACTGTAGGGTAGGTTGGTAGAACTGCTCTGAGGGTACTGAGCCCATGGTCTGAGATAGCTCATTTCCTGCCTGAACAAACCGAAACATGTTATCCAAGAAAAATAAGACGTCTTGGGACTCAACATCCCGAAAATACTCGGCCAAAGTAGTTGCCGCCAAAGCAGAGTAAAACCGATTTGCCGCGCTCTCATTCATCTGGCCCAAAAGAATCGAGGTCTTCGCTAGCACTCCAAGTTTTCCTAATCTCTCATAAAGTTCCTGACCTTCCCTAATACGCTCACCCACCCCAGCAAAAATCGAAACCCCGCTGCGACCTTTGGTAATGTTTAGTAATATCTCGGTTAGCAAAACTGTCTTCCCTACCCCAGCTCCTCCAATAAAGCCAACTTTGCTTCCTTTAAGGATTGGAGTCATAAAATCGATTATCTTGATGCCTGTCTCCAATATCTCAATATCTTTTCTTACTGAGATTATTTTTGGCGGTTCATTGTAGACACTACGCGCGATTTTGAAATCCAACTTCTCTTTCCCATCCTGGACCTCGCCAAAAGCATTCATCACCCGACCCAGTGTCTGCTTTCCCACAGGGACAGTTAATTCTGCACCACTCCCCTCTAACTCCATCCCCCGGTACAAGTCTTTCGGGTTGGATAAGACAATACATGAGACTTGGTCTTGGCTTTGAGCAAACACTTCAAGTTTTACCTCTCTGTTGTGCTCCGAAACTAATATCTCATGGGCTGCGGCGCTCCCAGAATCTCGGCTAACAAGAATAGTTGGCCCGGAAATTTGCTTAATTGTTCCTATGAAACGTTGTGTGTTCATGCTGCTATAAGGCTCCTATTCGCCAGAAAAGACTCGAGTAAGTGCTTGTTCTGAGCTTGGCGTAGTTCTACTCGATACTTACCTCTCTGAGTTTGTAAAAAGGCATCGGCGTTATATTGGGCTTGGTCCATTACCACTAGCCTTGCCCCTATTCGAGCTAATTCTGCTTCCAGAAAAATCTCTTCTA
>MHDB01000033.1:0-4995 GCA_001816835.1 Candidatus Woykebacteria bacterium RIFCSPLOWO2_01_FULL_43_14
AGGGTAGAAGTTGCGTATATAGGTAATGATGGGGAACAAGGTCAACCAGTTCAGGTACTAAGTTTTTATGTTTCAAAGAAGCAAACCAATTTAACCATTGGTTTACTACTTAGTTTAGTTACATCAGTAGTAGTTTACATACTAGGACGTTTCTTCCTGTCTATGATAAAAAAACCTCAAGAGAGCCTTTAGACTATATTTCTCGGTTCCTAAATATGTTTTTCGGTGGTAGCCACAACAAGAAATACCGAGGTTGCACACCTATTCAACCTCCTAGGTTGATTGTTTATGTATTTACCGGGGCGCTGTAAAGATTAATATTCAAACCAAACCTGTTTGGGGAGAGAGCGTCAAACCGAGTGAGCCCTGATACCTCCGACTTACCTTTGCTATAATGTAAGCATGCAAAGAAAAGAAGGATTTATTGATGTTACTGGAGGAAAAGTCTGGTATGAAATTGTTGGGGAGAAAAAAGATATCCCACTTCTCCTTGTTCATGGGGGGCCAGGATATCCCCATGATTATCTAGAGCCCTTAGAAAATCTCTCACACAAGCGAAGGATTATCTCTTATGACCAACTTGGATGTGGGAATTCAGAAAAACCAGTAGATACATCCCTGTGGACTCTTGAGCGATTTGTTATTGAACTTCAAGAAATTATCAAAACTCTTGGTTTAAAAAAGTATCATATTTTAGGTCACTCGTGGGGTGCAGCGCTTGCGGTTTCTTTTGCTTACAGAAACAATAAAGGCTTGAAAAGCTTAATTCTTTCCGATCCGTACATTAGCACTCCATACTGGGAGAGAGACGCTAAAAGACTTATTGGGGAGCTTCCCGAAAATATGCAAAAAGTTTTAAAAAAAGGAGATTTTGATTCTAAAGAATACAAAAAGGCTTCAAAAGAGTTCTACTTCCGTTTTGTATGGAGACTTACTTCACTCCCAACGCCTGCACTTAGGTCAAATCATAAAATGAGTAATGAAATTTACAATTACATGTGGGGTCCAGAAGAATTTAGAGTCTCCGGAACCCTTAAAAATCTAGATCTCACTAGTAAACTTCCTCAAATTAAAATTCCTACTCTGCTTCTTTGTGGACGTTACGATGAAGCAACACCTGAATCTACAAAATATTTCCAAAGTCTATTTCCCAAAGCAGAAATGAAAGTTTTTGAATATAGTGCTCACCTCCCTTTATGGACAGAAAAAGAAGAGTACTTAAAAATAGTTGGTGATTTTCTACAGAGTGTCGAATAAATGGTTCTAACTTCCACCACCCCCAGGAGAAGTATCACCAACTTTTTCCCATACAACTTAGGTTGATATTATAGACTTACTGATTTCTAAACTAACTCCAAACTCTTTTCCTGAACATGTCAACAAGGGGGAGCAACAAGAAATACCGAGGTTGCATACCTATTCAACCTCCTAGGTTGATTGTTTAAGATTAATTTGATAACGGTTACCTACCACACACCAGGTGTGTCTAGCTAGTCTAGCTAAATACCATTTCTGGTTTAATTAAGCGATTAGTTGACATGGGTAACTTAAAGGGCTTTAATTGAGTTGTGTTGAATGTGCTGCTTTGCCTAAGTTTCTTGTTGCTTCTATTTCCAAAAAATGTGCTAGCCTCTGATTTTTCCCCAACGAACTTTTATGATTGGAATAACTGGCCCCGAGCCGGCCTAGTTTTAGCGGAATCTACTACCTCCGCTCAGCCAGAAATAAGAAACGCTCGGGGGTTACTTCCAGGAAGTGTCTTTTACTTTTTAAAACCCCTGGCTGAAAATGTTTCGCTCGCTTTTACTTTTGACCCAAAAGCCAAGCAGACAAAAAAGTTGGATTTGACTGAAGAAAGACTTGCGGAGACTAAAGTCCTCCTTGAAAAAAACCAATATAAGCTTGCTTCAGATAATCTTGGGCGCTACGAGATCTCTCTTAATGAGGTTACAACAAGTATATCTATTTTAAAAAACTCCAAGATCAATGTTGTGGACTTAGCGGAGAAACTAGAACTTTACAGTGCCAAGCACAGCTTGGTTTTAGAAAATCTCGAGCAAAACACTCCTGAAGAAGTAAAATACCGCTTAACAACGGCTCTTCAAGCTGCTGAAAAAGGTATGGACAAGAGCGCTGATGAACTGAATAAGTCTCCCGTGACTCTTGAATTAAGAGAAAGACTGGAAGTGCTTCGGGGTTTAGGTATTTTAACTACTGAAGAGATTGACTTTATTTCCAACCTTTCTTCGAGAGGTGAGGTAAGGAGAAAACTTGAAGATTTGGTCGATCAGAATATTTTTCCGGCCGGCGATGTTAAAAAGGTCGATGATTCCCAGTTGTACTTTTTCCCAAATGAATACGCCAAAATTTCCGAACAACGAAAGATAGCGGAATTTGTTAAGCTAGATGGTCAAAAACCTGATGAAGAAACTCAGAAAAGAATTTCGGAACTAGCTGCCAAATATAAACCAGGTGATGCTGTACCACCAGATATCAGAAAGTGGTGGGCGTCAACTCAGAGGTATAAGGAACTACAAGCAACGCTTAGACCGGAACTGGTGCCCATACCAAGTGTGCCGCGGGAAAAAATAGAGACGCCCAAGGCACAGGATCAGAAAAATACTTCAGACGTTATAAACCAGTCTACCCAAACTACCAGCCCAACTTCTCAGGGACAAGAGCAAAAGACTTCTGCTGAGAATTCGTCTTCACCCACCTCCCCCGCGTTATCTACGCCCGAGTATGGTAGTCAGTGTAATTTTGGTCCTCACGCCATTGGGACAATTTTTGGTGATAGTAGGTGTTACTACTTGAGGTGTGAAGCAGGATGGTATAACAATGACCTGGATGTTAATAACGGCTGTGAGAGCAACACTGATGCAAAGGTAACGCCAACGCCAGGTTCAAGTGCTGCCGGAATATGTGGCTCTGGTCAAGTAAAAAATGATGCTGGCGTTTGTGTTCCTGAGAATCAAACTTGCACCGATACTAACAGTGCCGTGCCTTTTTACACTACTGGTACTTGTACCGATCAAGCTGGAACTCACGCCAATTATTGTGACGGAAGTGTTGCCAAAGATTATTTTTGTGAGGGGACATGGGATTCTAAAACATTCTCTAGCAGCAACCACCGTTGTGTTGTCTCCTCGTTTGACTGTGGGATAGCGAGTACTGTTGAACAGTATACTTGCTCGGTTGGGGCTTGCAAAAAGCCCTAAAAAGTTAGTCTGTAAAAAAATGAACGTCTTCGCCCTTGCAAAAACCGAGGGGATTTTTCGTTGTGGGAGAAAAGTTCTAGGTATGTCCGATGGCAGAGGTATCTCTATAGAGAATTTTGTAACTTCGCAAGACTAAGACCTGACTGAGCGAGGATTTTTCGCAGAGTTCCGATAGGAATCGGTTTTGGGTGAACTGCAACTTGGGTCCATCTGCCGTCTGGATGAGCGAGTCTCCTATGACTTCCTTTAGCTTTTTTGGTAACAAAACCATTTCTTTCTAGAGCTTTTATTAGTTCAAGTGGTCTAATGTCTGTGGGTAGAGACTCCATAAAAATGGTAAAAAGATACGTTTTAGCTGGGGATTGTGACTTCAGTACTAGTAATAACCTGCTCCTTTATGTTATCCGTTGGTACTTCTTTACCTTCGTCAACGAGTGACTCGATAGCCAATTGAATACCGTCTTTGATACTTTTTAAGACTTCTTCAATAGAATTGCCGTAATCGGCAACACCAAGAGTGGGGCAATAAGCATTGTATACTTTTTGTCCTTTTTGAATCTCGGGTTCAATGATGATTCGATAGTTAGCAATGCGGGTTTCCATGAAGTTATTTTAACACATCATAGAAAAGAGTTCCTTCTGAGCTGGGCTGGTTAAGCCCTATTTTCCAATTCCTGAATATGTCTTCCAGTTGGAGCCACAAGAAATACCGAGGTTGCATACCTACGCAACCTCCTAGGTTGAGTGTTTACAAGGGTTCCGACTGTGCATGGTTGGATATTGTGTTATCGGAGGACTTTAAAAGAAAGTAGGTTTTGACAAGAGTCTTTCTATAGTATACAGTGCGTGCATCAGGGGAACCTGAAATACCCTAAAGGAGAGAGTATGACTGTTCAGAGTCCTACCAAGCTTGATTTGAAACTTCTGGATCAAATGGTTGGAACAGGACTTGTGTTGCGGGTATTTGTGGACTATGACCCTCCTCCGATGGCTGTGATCGGGGCTCGGTTGAACGATCACGCGGTTGAATGGGGAAATATGCAAGTAACTATCTTTGCAGCCTGTTCTGTTTTACTTGGTACTGATGGCGAAGGACGGGCTGGGTATGTCCGTTATTTCCGAGAGGAGCCTTTTAGCTCTCCCAGCGCTGCTGTGGGGATAACATTAGGCGATTTGGTAGGTTCGCACTTGGCCGAGTCTTACAGAAACAAGTGGATCCTGGACAGATGGGATCAGGATGTTCCAATGTGGCTTACCCCCAAAGAGGTGGTAACTTGTCGGAGGGTAAATGGTACGGTTGTTGAGATCCCTGCCTTTAACCTCATTGTCATGGAGCACTTGGTGAGGTTGCATCAAGAGCTGGCAACTCGAGTGCAGTTTAACGATGGGGATACCCACTTGCTTATTGGTTTGTGGACTCAGCTGGGGAGATTTATCTCTGACCATCGTATGAAACAACTTAGAAAATGGTATGTTTCAGAAGCCTAGAAACCTAACTCGCTAGAAATAGCGAGTTTCTTTGCCCCTTGAATCAAATAGTGAAACACAGAAGCCCCATAGTAGTTGACAAGGAGCCGTTTGTTTATCAGACAAACAGGCTCTTTCTTTTTGGCTAAAAATTACCTGGCGGATGATCTGACCTATAATGTTTACTTTAACCCCAAAATCTGATATACTACGCGTTATCACGTGGGAAAAAAAGGGGGACTTCTGGCATGTTTCGTTGGCTACGTAACCTCTTTAAAACGAGGCTTTATGTTAAGAGTGGTGGGAGATA
>MHDB01000033.1:5117-5259 GCA_001816835.1 Candidatus Woykebacteria bacterium RIFCSPLOWO2_01_FULL_43_14
GTCAATTAATGGTTTTGGTATCTCTAGCATGACTTTGACCCCAATTACCCAAAAAGACAGGAGAAATCTTGGTCTCTAGCCCATTAGATCTAAAAGATTTGGTGGGCTTTCTTTTTGGCTGATTTTGGAGAAAATAATTTAG
>MHDB01000034.1:0-20342 GCA_001816835.1 Candidatus Woykebacteria bacterium RIFCSPLOWO2_01_FULL_43_14
GTCCCAAGCGGTTACATAATCCTGGTTGGCAGTCTTTTGCACTGTTTGGCTGAAAGTCCTGCCTTTGTATAAAGTCCCACCTTCAACAAGAGTAAAATCAATTACCGAGCGCCCCAAAGAAGTAGTTGCTTGGTTGAAAGTGTAACGGGTGGAGTGCCCTCCGCTGGGGATCGGGATTTGACCTGACTGAAATCTGGTTCCGTCGGGATAAGTGACCTGGATCAGGGCAAAATTCACTCTCGCCTCTTCTTGCCAAGATAGAGTAATACTTAGTCCGTATTGGTTAGCATCTCTGCGAATCGGCTCAACCACAACCTTAGTGTTGATAACAGTTAGTCCTTGCGCCTTGGCTTCATACCCACCAAAACCCATTACAAGACAGATAAGAGTCAGCGCCGCGGCTAATCTTGAAATCATCTCGCTCCTTATTGATCAGTGAGCGGATTTTACTACATCGCAGACTATTTTTCAATCACTACAGGATAATATCTTGGGAAAAATACTTGGGGGATTAGTTAAAGTTGGTTGATATCCGCATCAAGTGTCGCTGAATCAGAGTTAGAAGTATCTTCAACTTTAGTTGAGTCCAATTCTTCTTGTAAAGTCATTACGTCATCTTTATCAGTAATTTGTTGAGGTTCTGTGATCGTTGGTGTTATGTCCTGCTCAATGACCCCACTATCTGATTTTTCGCTGGGTGTGAGGTACATGCTATAGAGGAAAAAACCACCAACCAAAAAAACTACGACAACCAGTATCAAAACCAGAACCATCGGTACGTTTGAACCTTTTCCTTCGCCACTGACTATTTCATTCAAAGACGCACTGGAAGAAGATGGGCTTGGTTGCACCACTTCTGGCTCAGGTGAGGGATTTGATTGTGCAGGATCATCATTCAACATCGTCAACCCCTTTCAGTGAGGCTAGAGACTTAAGCGCTGCTTCAACTGCGGATCTAGCCCCGGCCACTGCACTTCGGCTCTCTTTTAGATCAGCCATCAATAGTTGCTTGGTGCTACTAACAGCCTGACCTAGATTTGAGTCGCTAACAATAGTTATCACATATTGCTTACCAGCTTGAGTCGCCACAACGCCTTGCGCGTTGCTGATCTGAGTCTGGGCCACTTTGATTGCTTCCTCAACTGAGCCCACCTCAACCCCGTTCCCTTGGGCTTTTAGTGCTCTGTTGCTCAATTTATCCAGAATGGAACTTAATCTTTCCAAGACCACTACTTGCTGGTCGGTGACTTTCTTATTAATGGCCGCCATATTATTGTCTAGCCGCTCCACTACAAGTCTCTTTCGTTCGTCTTTTATTGATTCAAGTTTTTGTTTAAATTCCTCTCTTTTAGTTTTGAACTGAAGTTTTAATTCTTCTTTTTTAGCTTCTCGTTGAAGCCGGAAATCCTCAGTCGCTTCTTTAATCCTCAGTTTAAGGTCTGCGGAACCTGAGGCTTTTCTCTCTTGTAGCTCCTGGATTTTGGCGCTCGCGCTTGCTTTTACTTCTGCTACCTTTGTCTTCACATCCGCAACCTTTGAGGCAACCACTTCCCTTACAGATGGTTTTATTTCACCAATGCTAACTTGCCCCTCTTCATGCGCAAAAATGGAAGTGGAGATCAATAAACTTGATATAAAAATGGGGAGAATGAACAGAGCGTTTTTCATAAAAGTGCTCCTATAATGCTCTAATACTAGCATACTTTAGCCCATTTGTCCACCCATGCGGTGTGTAGACGGGAACTTATCACTAAGTTTACTTCATCAAATTAAGACCAGTTTCCTCATCAAACTCTCGCTCAATATTTCCTTCAAGCTTAATGAGGAAAACCTCACAAGTTGATCCTACAAGCAGCTCCTTCACGTGACCACCCACGAGAGACATGTTACGGTCGGAAAAACTACCGTGAGCATGAACCATTAATTTACCATCAAGCTCGGCGACGATCCCATTAAGTGCGGCTATTTCCAACTCATCATCAACCTTTTTATCTGAATATTTTTTCTCGTGACCATGGTAAAAAGACAATAAAACCCCATCCGAAGCTCCAATAGCCGTAAAGGGTCCGGCTACAACCCCTTCAGTTTCACAAAACTTTACAAGCTCTGAGAAAAGCTCTTCGCCCTTATCAAATCTAATTATGTAGCGTCGATTATCTTTTAAAACCAGTTTCATAACTGTTTATCCATTATACCGCATCTACATCCCACAAACATTTCTCAAGAAGCACAAACTCACCACGAAAAGTGGCACCTTCTTTAAGCAGTTTCTCCTTTTGTTTCTCTGCACCACCAAAGGCAAACGCAGGAGCCAGCCCACCTTGGGCGTTGACTACGCGATGGCAATGTACACTATCCTCATAAGGATTGCTGTGTAAAATATTCCCGACAACTCTCGGATTGGTAATTCCTACTAGCTCGGCTAAGATCCCATAGGTCAATACTTTCCCTCTTGGGATACTCTCGACTATTTCATAAACTTTTTCCGAGTTCGTCATAACTTTGTTAACCATGCTGCTTTAGCAAAAAATCAATTCTACTCTTAAACGGGCTGATATTATTTTCCTGGTTATCATCTAGGGTTGGAATTGTAATAACTTCTTCCTCCTCACTTGGTTTTTCCAAGAAGGTAGCAATCTGGGCAAAATGCTCTTTGGTGACACAATATTTTCCTTCCTGAGTGGCCTTCTCAGGATCGGCACAACGCTCCTCTAATCGCACATCAATAAGTTCCTGGGGTGCTGCAGTGTTAATTAACACTAGCTTAGCGTTATTCTCCTTGGCAAAACTTCTCATCACATCCCGATCTAACTTGGAAAGATGTATCCCGTCCCAAACTATCCCCACCCCTTGCCCAAGTAATTCCTTGGCTAACTTAAACATCTGCTGATGAGTTTCAGGACCAGAGCTAAATCCAAACCGGATTCTTAGCCAGTCGGTCGAAAAAAACAAGAGATCGTACTTTTCAGACAAATAACGGGAAATTTCGGTTTGTCCTGTATAAGGCAAGCCAAAAACTACTACCAAAGGTGGTTTGGCAAACCTTTTTAGGGGGACTACTAAAGAAGTTAGGATTTCTTCACTACTAACCATGACGTTTCTTTAACCACCACTTCTTTAGAACGCCATACGATTCAGTTGAAATCCAATAAGCCACAACTGATACGCCAGCTTTTAGAAAAGGTTGTTCTGCTTTAACCAGCACCATAAAAATATAGATCAAAAGAAAAGTCACGCATCCGATAAAAGCGGTGCGAGTTTTACTCGTTTCCCACGCTTTATCAGCTTCAACACGCTGGTTGCGCTCTTTAATTTTCTCAACCTCTTGTTGCAATTTTTCCAATTCTTTCATTTAAGATATTGTACCAGACTCTCCCTATAATGGTCCGAAGGGTCCGACCCTAGGCATGTGTTCTATGTTGCTTCCCATGGCAGGGATGGCTTACCGAAGTGCCCGTAGACAGAAGTCTCTAGATAGATGGGTTTACGCAACCCTAGCCTTTCGATAATTGCTTCTGGTCGAAAGTCAAAGTGTTCTTTCACATAATCTGTTAAGCTCTTTTGACGCTCATTGAGGGCTTCGATCATCAGAGGTTCGGCTCGACCTATCGCGTAAGCCACACTCACAAGGACTTTCTTGCCAAGTCCCTTGGCAACAAGATTTTTGGCGACAAATCTCGCCATATAGGCTGCGCTGCGATCTACTTTGGTGGGATCTTTACCAGAAAAACAACCTCCACCATGGGGAACCAAGCCACCATAAGTATCGACCATGATCTTACGACCGGTCAGACCTGTATCAGCAGCAAAACCACCTATCTCAAACTTCCCACTTGGATTAACCAGTATTTCCAGGTCATCGTTTTCGATAAGCGGTCGGATCAGAAATTCTGTTAATAACCCTTTGATCATCCCTTGGGTAATATTTCCATTGTGTTGTGTACTCACCAGCACTTTTTTCACTTCGTTGTCTTGGATGGTAACCTGTGTCTTGCCGTCAGGACAAAGCCAACAAAACTCCTTGTGTTTTCGACGTAAGTCCTCTAAGCCACTAGCAAGTCTTTGGACAAGTACAACGGCACTAGGGAGAAACTCAGGAGTCTCGTCAGTCGCATAGCCATACATGATCCCCTGATCCCCAGCTCCGCCTTTGTTCACACCATGGGCAATCTCCGGACTTTGATTCACAATACGCGTCACGACGTCAAGCGGTTCGGTGTGTCCTGTGTGCTCATAAACCCTTCGGGCGATTTCCTCCCAGTTAACGTGTGCTCGGGTACTCACCTCACCGCCAATCACTAAAAGCCCATGGCAACCAAAACACTCCACTGCCACCCGACTCTTGGGATCTTGGCGTAAACACTCATCCAGTATAGCATCTGAAACTTGGTCACAAATCTTGTCAGGATGTCCTGAAGTGACACTTTCAACACTGTAAACTCTTGGCGAATAAAACATAAAACCTCCTTTTTTAATAAATGGGCATCAGCAAAACTATTTTTAAAACATAAAAAACTCCTTCCATGGGAAAGAGTTCAAATTTTTGCTGCTTTGACCGCGTCAGCCGTATCCTTCCCATTACTGGGCTAGATGGAGCACCGTACCACAAGGTCGGTTGCTGGGCGGATCAACAAGCTAGTACTTTGACGCTTTCGCGCCACCCTTCCGAAGCTTTAGCGTAGGAGGGTACCCGCCACTCTTGATAAATATTCAATTGTCTATACTGTAAAACAGATGCTAAAAAGTGTCAAGAAGAAAAGACACCCTGACAAATCAAGGTGCCTAACAATTACTGAATACTACGCAATTTCATAAAGCGTTGCAGTGCCCCGCCCAATATTGCAGCAGCGACCAAAAGTTTTAGCCTACCCTTTTGTTGGTCAACGACAGCTACCTACCCACTCTCTATTACGCCGGCCTCCGAGTTAAAAAACATTGTCATTACTAATAAAATGGCCGCCAAAACCAAGAGCCAAAAACTGTCTATTAGTAAGTTCAAAAGGCTGACAAATAGAAGGCACGTCCCACACGTATAAGTAATCAGACTAAGAAATCTCCTTCCCCTTGTCAATCTCCCAAGGAGAAGCAGAAAACAGGTCGTCAAGAACGTAAGAATGGTGAGCGCAACCACAACAGCACGTACGAGATCCCCCAATTGCTCCTCCTTTTGGTCTAAAAATACACTAAAAGGTCCAGTTTATCAAATTTAATCCCATTTTAAAGTTTTGGCAGCAGCGTAGGCAAGGAGAGACCAGAGCGCTTGGCCGAATAAATAAGGCAGGCTATCGATAGGGGAAGAGTGAATATATTGGTTACCCCTGTATATCGTTGGTAAATTTTTCCGCTACTTCAGAGGGTTAAAACGGAGGTTTAGTTCCTCCAAATCGAGTTTACCAACCTGATCAGGCAAATATGGGATCTGGTTATCAGACAAGTTGAGTTTTCTAAGACTAGCGAGTTCACTTACTTGGATAGGGAGATTGTTTATTTTGTTACTGCTTAGATCCAGCACTGACACAGAAGTATTTTTAAGAAAATCTAGAGGTATTTCGGTCAATTCATTATGACTTAGGTACACTTCTTTAAGAAATGGGAGTTTTGTTTCGGCTGCGGAAATAGTCTGTATTTTGTTATTTGATAAATCCAAGATTCTTAAATTACGAAAACCAAATATTTCCTTAGGCGTTTCTTGTAAACCGTTACTATTCAAACGTAAGTGCTCGATATTTAAGGAATTTTTTAGAGTCCATAGTTCAAGCGGTATTTCAGTGGAATTAAAGTCGGTTAAGCCAAAAGTCTTTAACCTAGGTAATGTTTCCGCTTCTGCTAAAAGAGTAGCTAAAGACTTGGTGTCGTCAGAGTCCGTCCCCACTATTTCCAAAAACTCCAAGGAAGTTAACTCCTTAATACTAGGTTCAGCGGGTCTTTTCTCATTCAAATTAAGCACTAGCCGAGTAGTTTTCTCAGGAATATAAATAGTGTCTGAGGAAGCAGTCCTTTGAGTGGAACGATTTAAAGAGAGCACTAAAGAAATTGTCAGGACAAACAGGACAAAAACAAGAACTGTGGATTTTAAAGACTTTAGTATGGTTCTCACTTACTAGATTCCGTGCGAACCATTTTTAGATACCCCAGTAATAAGGACATAACCAAGCCTATGCTAATAACAATAAATCGGTACATATTATCTTCCGCGCCAAAACCGCGAACTATACTATATAAAAGAGTTAAGATACCTCCAAGCAAAAGCCCGTCCGAAATCACATAGATTCGTCCCAGAATTGTCATGCTAGCTGTTAGAACAAGCAGCGAGGCAAGAAGGGTAAGGAGGGACACATTTCGGGCGTAGCTTTTTCGCTGTTTGTCAAACTCAAGTTGTTTTTCAAAAGACTCTTGGGTTTGTTTATCAAGTTCGGCTGATTCGGTTGCAGTAAGCGTGCGCTCAGGATTCAATTTTGCTGAAGTTGGACGCTCTAAAGGATAGCTTGGCTCGGGGTAAAATGCAGCAATGCCCACTCCCACAAAAGCCGCCAGCAATAATCCGATAAATACAACATACGCATATCGAAGGAACATATACATAGTATACCTTCTCACTTATAATTTGGCTATGAGAAAGTTATTTTTAACCTCAGGTGGTCTCCCCAATGAAACACGAGATGCATTTCTGAAACTTTTAGGGAAAAATCCCCAAGATACGCGGGTAGCGTTCATCCCTACCGCTAAAGACCCAGAAGAAGATCAATCCTATGTACAACGGTCTCTCGATCAACTCGATGAACTGGGTTTTGTGTACGAAAGTACCGATCTAAAGGAATACTCCAAAGAAACATTGGGAGAAAAACTCACCCAGTTTGACGTGATCTATGTGAATGGAGGGAACACGTTCTACTTGTTGGATTGGATTCGAAAAAGCGGGTTTGATCAAATTATTGGAGATCTTTTAGATCAGGGGAAAATATATCTTGGAGTAAGTGCAGGCACGATTGTAGCCGGGCCGAACATAGAAACTGCTGGATGGAAAAATTTAGATCGAAACTTTCTTAATCTCACTGATCTTACCGGACTCAATCTCGTTCCCTTCTCCGTCTTTGTTCACTACGAACCAGAGTTCCAAACACTTATTGAGTCTGAGACTACCCGAATTACCTACCCAATGATAGTCCTCACCGACCAACAAGCGGTCTTAGGTGAGGGAACACGTTACAAAATAGTTGGTCCCGGAAATCGCTGGGTACTTAACGATTCTGCAGAAAAATATGCATAAGAAAAGCCCTAGTATTAGCTAGAGCTTGCGGGATGCTCCTCCCAATTGTCATACCATGAACTTAACTCTCCTACCAACACCCAAACCCCGATTCGCAAGTGGGTACCAAAAATCTTTTCCAGTGCCAAACAAATATTAAAAGCAGACGGCTCAACAAGCGAGTCACGCTCAGGGTAACGGTTAGCCGTTACTATCAACAGTACTTGCTGAAGCTGCTTATCAAGCGCCGTCGTAAACCGTCCTTGAATAGTAAGGTCGTCATACCCAAGCGACGCTCTTGTACCTGGCACACCAAGTGCATCACAGACAGCTGAGCTCACATAAGGATAACTCTGCTCAAGCTTCCAAGCACTAAAGGGGCCAGGCTCTGCTGTAATCTGGAGCAACGGCATGTCTCATCTCCTTTGAAACCCAAATCATGGGTTTACAGTTCTATAGGATACCACTAAACCTCTTCTGAGTCAACTTTACTTAAGTACTCGGGCAAAAAAGAAGGAGCGTTTGTTACGCGCCCCCAACAGAACCGCCTCTCGCTACCCTTTCAGCTTCCTTAGGAATGGTGTCTGATCGCCCAAACTTTTCCACAACTCCTCGAGCAACGTCCTTTGTAATTTCCAACCGATGGGAATAACCAAAGAACCAAGCCAGCATCCTCGCTCTGGTTAACTTACTCCCACTAAATACCCCAGTTTTTTCCCTATTTAATGTAAGCAGACGGCTTAGAACTTGGATATTACCAGTCAAATGCCCATTCGTGCTTTCTTCTGGATTAAACCCAAACTCCTTCTTAAAAAGCCACCTGGCAAAACTTACCAAAGATATCGTGCTTACCAGGGCTACTACACCCAGCTTAAAACCAAAGGCAACAGTTGCACGGAAAAGTCTGATAACGCTTCTCATTATTCCCGACCTCCGTTTCCGAGCTGATTGTAGCAGATATGGTATGATTTGGCCATGGAAATCTTAACGACTAAGGGTTGGAAAGACTATGAACTCATTGATACTGGGAATGGTTACCGACTAGAACGATTTGGAAAGTTTGTCCTAGCTCGCCCTGACCCTCAAATAATCTGGAAACCAAGGCTTTCTCAAGACGTTTGGCAAAAAGCTGACGCCACTTTTACCGAGGGTAAGTGGCAGCTGAGAACAGATGTCCCAGAAAAATGGTTACTGAAGTACAAAGGGCTCTCCTTTTGGGCCAAACTCACTCCTTTTAAACACACCGGTGTTTTCCCCGAGCAACACCTCCAATGGGATTGGCTAACCAAAAAAATCGCCCTGAGCAAAAGCGAAACAAAAATCCTCAATTTATTCGCATACACCGGCATTTCCACGCTAGTGGCGGCTTCTCTTGGCGCGGAAGTAACTCATGTTGACTCTTCCCGACCCACTATTGGCTGGGCTAGAGACAATCAGAAAGCTTCAAACCTCGACTCAAAGCCAATTCGCTGGATTTTAGATGACGCTTTAAAATTCGCAACTCGTGAGGTCAAACGGGGTCAGAAATATGATGCCATTATCATGGACCCGCCTAGCTTTGGTCATGGTCCAGAAGGTGAAACTTGGGAATTCAACAACAGTTTTCCTAGGCTAATGGAGATATGTCATCAACTCCTTTCTGATAAACCTTTATTTGTGTTAATCAATACCTACGCTATCTCTTCCTCATGTCTAATGTTGGAAAACGTTTTGAAGGACTTTTTTCCGAAAGGGTTTATAGAAGTAGGTGAGCTTGTTTTAGAAGAAAAGGACTCGGCGAGAAAACTATCAACCGGAATCTTTGGCCGCTGGTCTCCTTAATCAACCAAGATATTGCCGGTCATATAGTCAGCGTGGGCGCTGCAATGATACGGATACAAACCACTTTTAGTAAAGACCAAACTGTAGCTTTCATTGGTTTTTAACAATTTAGAATTTTGGTCTTTATAGTAGTTATGCCCTGGGTGAGGATCGGTATTAATATAGTGTTCTACGACATCCTTATTAACCCAGGTTATCTTAGTCCCCTTACTAATTCGAATATTTTCTGGCTCAAAACTACTATTGAGCAAATCTAGGGTTATTTCTTTTCTGTTAGTTTGGTCTTTGAAATCATCTTGTTTCGAGCGAGTAACGGCAAATTGAAAACTCCCCTGATGGCACGACTTATCAGGCCAACAAGCTTGATATGTAACAGTGTAAGTACCGTCCGGCGCCCCACTATCCATAGCCCTTCTCATACTCAGTTTATTTGAGTCAAGAACTAACTCCCCCTGACCAAATTCCTGAGCTGATCTCTTAATCGAGATCGAGGAGTTTTTCGCCAAGTCAAAGTTGAAGTTTATAACCACGTTAATCACTGGACCAGCAAGGACCGACCCGTGTTCGGGAACACTAGATTCAAAATGGGGAGTTTTCGTAGGGTTATTAAAAACAGCTGTTTCCATGTTTGTTACAGTAGTCTCTGCCTTGTTTAACATGTTTTTTGTGAAATCTGAAGTTAGTAAAAAGGTAAGCACGGGTATTGAGATCACCAAAACCAAAATGATTATTCGCATAGTCAAAATATACCAAAACTGGTGTAGAATTGAAACAATGTCTGCTTTTCTAAGTTGGATAAAAACAAACTGGTTCGTTCTCAGCATTCTTTCTGGGTTAGTTATCATCAGTTACGTTAATACCCTAACCAACCAGTTTGTTTCTGATGATCGCTCGATTGTCTTGGAAGGTCCTAATTGGGGCCTGGAGGATGTGTATAATCGTGCTCACTACTCTCTACGGTTGCTCGTTTATCTTATTACCTACAAACTAGTCGGCCTCAACCCAGTCCTGTATCACATTTCCAATATTCTTTTTCATATTGCCAATGTTGTGCTGGTTTATGAAGTAGTCAAAAAACTTTCCAAGCCCAAAATCGCTTTTTTTACTGCAGCTCTGTTTAGCGTCCACCCCATCCTTAGCGAATCAATCGCCTGGGTCTCTGGTGGAGGATACGCCCAGTACACCTTTTTCTTCCTAATTTCTTTCTTACTCTTTATCAACGCAAAAAATAACTGGAAAATGATTTTAATTTCCACGATTTTTCTCACCCTTTCCATTCTATCTTCAGAAAAAGCCCTTCCTCTTATTCTAGTTTACGTACTCTATGAGATTTGTTACGGCTCAATCATCAAGCGTTGGCGGTATTTAGTTCCTTTTTTGGTAATAGGAATTATTTTTGGCATTTATTTTGTTAGCTTACTCACCAATCGAAGTGTCTCTCTTCAAACGAGCTATTACCAGGAAGGTGGCTACTACAACCCCTTAATTCAGATCCCAACGGCTTTGTCCAAGTATTTGGAGCTAATTTTTTGGCCAATGGACCTAACTCTTTATCAAACAGAACTAAACTTCCCACCCTTGATCTTTGGGATTAGGGCCTTGGTAACTTTGGCCCTATTTGGTTTTATTATTTGGAGTTTTTTCAAGAATAAATCGGTATTTTTCGGGCTAAGTTTTTTCCTAATTACGCTTCTTCCAACTCTTACCCCGTTAAAAATAGCCTCGGTCGTAGCCGAAAGGTATGTCTACCTAGGTTCAATAGGAATCTTCTTTGTTGTGTCTTTTCTCTTATACAAATTATTCAACAAGAAAAAACTTAAGTTTCTGAGCTACGCTATCTTTGGTCTAGCTATTGTTCTACTTTCTTTTCGAACTATGGTACGCAATCTAGACTGGGAAAACGAAGATACCCTGTGGCTATCCGCCGCCAAGACCTCGCCATCAAGTCCGCATAACCATAATAACCTCGCTGATTATTATGCCCGGCATGGGGATTATCAGAACGCAATTAGGGAGCTCCTGATTGCGATTGCGTTAGTCCCAAACTACGCCGACGCTTATCACAATCTAGGCAACACTTATAAACAAATAGGCAATACGGAAGAATCGATCAACAGCTACGAGCAAGCCATTAAATATAACCCAGGTTTGTGGCAGTCTTATCAAAACCTCGGGGCAGTTTATTTTGATTTGAAAAAATTAGATCTGGCAAAAGCCAACTTCTTAAAGGCTCTGGAGATAAATCCTTCTAACCCCCAGATCCAACAGGCCCTACAGATCGTAGAGCAATCAAGGCAGCAGTCATTCTAATCTGGTCCACAAAAGTCTATCCACGAATCAGTTGGGCCCAAACAGGTACAGCGTAACAAGAGCTTCACTGCTTCAAACAGTTAACCTCCTTCGCAACATGACGCACTAAGAGCAGGGAACACCTCTCTTGGCACAAGCTCGGAAACCCGAGTGAGGAAGCCTCTTGTGAAGACAAGGCTGAACTTATTTGTCTACACTTAAAACGCAGATAGACTTCTGTCTACCAAAGTGAGCGCATTTTACCACATTTTGGCCTTTTTGTCAAACCCATAGTTTTTAGATCCCCAAAAAGAGGCTTATGCCAAAGCATTGTAATATTGCTATACTCAAAATGTGAGCAGTGAAAATCTTAAAAATGTTTTAATTACCGGCGCCTCCTCCGGGATTGGTTTTGAACTAGCCAAGCTTTTCGCCAAGGAGAACTATCGCCTGATCTTAGTTTCAGCCAATAAAGAGCGGCTCGAAGTTGCCGGACAAAAACTTAACGACGACTACGAGGTGCATGTTAAAATTATCCCTCAAGACCTAGCCAAACCAAACGCGATAGAAAACATCCTGAAAGAGCTAAATGAAGACCATATCAAGGTTGACGTACTCGTAAATAACGCAGGTATTGGTACTTTTGGCTCGTTTGTTGAGACAAACAAAGATCTGGAACTAACCACCATCCGGGTTAATGTTGAAGCACTCACCCATCTCACCAAAGTAATTCTTCCAGGTATGATTGAGCGAAAGTCGGGGAAAATCTTAAACGTCGCCAGCATCGCCGCGTTCTTCCCCGGTCCACTGATGAGTGTCTATTACGCCACCAAAGCTTACGTGTTGTCCTTTTCCGAAGCTCTTAATGAGGAGTTGCGTGGATCTGGAGTCACAGTTACTACTCTTTGCCCCGGTCCCACCATCACCGAATTCCAGAAAAAAGCTGGTATTGATATGTCTGGCACTGGGTTGTTACTAACTGATGTAAGTTTTGTGGCAAAAAAAGGTTACGAGGGCTTGATAAAAGGCGAACGTGTGGTTGTGCCAGGTTTTTGGAATCAAGTGGTGGTCAATTTGGTTCGTTTTATTCCCCGTTCCTTACTTATCCATGCAGTCAAATCCTGGCACAAATAACCCTCTCTAAACTTAGTTGACACAATATACATCAGCTGTACAATACAAATATATGATTAGAACTCAAATATATCTACCAGAAACTATCCATGAAAGAGCTAAGATAATTGCTAGAACTACGAAACAAAGTTTGGCCAATTTATATCGTGGCTTTATTTCCAATGGTTTAAAGGCATCCAAAAATCGTGATGGAGATTTAACTACCCTGGCTAAACTAAATATCAAAGGCGGGCCAAAAAACCTCTCTAGCAATATAGACAAGTACCTCTATGGTAGCAAAAAGTAAATATTTCCCAGGCCTAAAAGATGAATTTCTCCTAGAAGAGGTCAATCCTGGTGAACCTAGAGAATATATTCTCGACATCCTGGTTGATGCCGATGCCCTAGTTGCACTAGCTAAGTCGGATGATCAAAACCATAAAAGAGCATTTTCTATAAGCGAGACTCTACAGAAAAAAGGTTGTATCTGGTATATCTCACCATTTACCATAGGTGAGGTCGTAACCGTTATCTCTCATAAAGTAAACCAAGCCTCTGCCAGAAAAGTTCTTAAAGAGTTAAATAGACAGGATCTCAATTTATTGACTTTAAAGGACGAGTTTATTCACTTGGCTGACGAGTGGTTTAGTAAGCAGAGCAAAAAAGGAACTTCTTATTTTGATTGTTACAATATGGCTCTTTTGGAGAGATATAATAAACAGCTCAATGCTATTTTTAGCTTTGATGGTGTTTACAAAAGAAACGGTTTTAAGACAGTAGAAGAAATTATTAAGTAACTACATTTTTTGGGATGGCTGAATTATACTAGGTTATGAACGAAAAATCAATACTATGAGACTACGTGCACTCAAAAACATTATGAAAAAAGAAGGCTAGGAAATTTCCTAGCCTAGATTGAGCCGAGTAAGAAGACTCTCCGCTACCCCCACTACTTCCTGTGCCTTCTTCCTAGCAAGGCCTATATAATTTTCCGGGAAATAAAAAAGATTCCTTAAATGCGGTGGTATATTTTCCAAAGCCTTCGCAATGACTTCATCTGTCTCCGATAAGTCCTCTAAAACATTGATTAGAGGTCGACCAGTCCTAGTCGCAGCAGGCACCACCCAACTGTTCAAAAGCTCGTGAGCATCACCTCCGAAACCAGCCATTTGCAAAGCGATGTACAATGGTTCCGCCAAGATTAGGTGCGAACTTGCCTCAAAGTTTCTCTGAGTAGCCTCTACATCAACGCTTATCCTCCCCAAAAAAGGAACCCCAAGTCGATCTCTTCTCAGAAGGGTGTTTAGCTGCTGCATCAGATTCACCAAAATAATGGGGAAATCCCGTGACACCGAACTACCCACCAGATCCCTTTGATGCTCACTAATAAGGGCGTCCAGAACTTTGCCAAACTCGTTCTTGCTTCGAATGAACATTCCCTCAAGTTGCTCAAAGTTGATAGGATTCCTTTTATGAGCCATTGTCGAAGAACCAACTTGCCCCTCTTCAAAAGGCTCCCCAATTTCCGCAATCTCGCTTCGCATGAGGTGACGACAATCTCTCCCGAGTTGACCAAGTGTCGCGATCATCATCAGGCAAGCGTATAAAAAGTAACTCAAGGGTTCGGGCGGTAAGATTTGAGTACTAATGAGCGCCGGCTCTAAGCCAAGTTTTCGCAAGACCCGATCTTCAAAACTCTGGCCTCGACCTGATTTTTCGTTAAACCCAAGGGCAACTTGGGCGTTATAAGCTCCCACAGCGCCTGAAATCTTACCCACCAGCCTAGCAGAAGTTCTTTCCATCTCTTCAAAGTTATAGACAAGCCTACTAAGAATCGTCGCCAACCAAAAACCAACTGTGATCGGAAGGGCGTGCTGACCATGAGTCCGACCAATCTGGAGAGTTGCATAATTCCTTTTCACCAGCGCAACCAGAGTTTTTATGCCATCAGTCAACGCCGGGCGAAGCGCTTGTTGATAAGCTTCTCGGAATTGAAATGCTCTGGCTGTCTCAATAGCGTCATAACTAGTCAGGGGAACATGTACCCACGGCGCAAGCTGCTCACCCACGATTCCTTGGGCGATTCTCACCCAGGCTCGAACATCATGCTTGGTAATAGTCCTTTCGACCTCGTCAACTTCTGTAGTCCGGATATTAAGAAGCGCCTCTATTACTTGTGGCGTCAGACAAGAACTAACCTCAGGGGGTATAACCCCAATCTCACCCAAAACTTGAAGTACTGCTATTTCTACTTGCCCCAAACTTCTATATAAGTTGTCATAACCAAACCAAGGCTGAAGTTGTTTTGGTTGATAACGAGGATTACCCGGCAAAGCCAGGTTTAGGGCTGGGGTGCTTGACATCAGCCATCTCTCCTTCAGTGTATTATGTGAAGGTTGCTTTTATCAGACAAAGTCTGTAAAACAACTGAGGTTGATTTTAGCATATCAAGCAAGTTTCATACTTCTAACACCTAACCTCTAGTGATATATTTAGTTTAATGTCCTTTAAGATCGCCTACTTGAGTATTATTCTACTAACTATCACCCTAACTCTGATCTCTCTTTTGGTATCATTTGGAAAAACACCCAGTCAGTCTCCAACTACTCAGATTACGGAGGAACACTCCTTAGCAACCCAAGGAAGCAAACCTAATCTTAACCCAACTCTACCTCCTCAGAGTAAAGAGATAAACTTTTTCTACGAAAAAATACCTATGAGCAAGTTTCACAGCCCCGATGCCACTTGGTGGGGATATAATCAGACAAAAATTGCCCGCTTTGGGGACTATGTTTTTATGTACGTCATCAACAACCAAGATAATGACAACAAAACCCTTTCTTCACTGCAGATTTACAAAAAGTACAAGGACAACGCTTGGGAAAAAGGCGCTTCTTTCCCTACTTCCCGACCAGGAAATATTCTTCTAGACTCAAATGGTGGCCTACATACATTTGTTTTTGAGCCCACTGATGTGGCAACCAATGACTCTATAGGTAGCCTAAAGCATTATTACTTTCCTAACGCTAAATCCGGAGATATCACTAATTATCAAACAGAAGTGGTTATAGAGGGTGATGGTAGTAATGAAACAGTTAATATCAGGGTAGGTGCGGCAATAAGCCGTGATGACGTAATGACTCTAGGCTTTGGTCTAACCACTTTCAATCCTCTTTACCAAGGACACTCCGAGCATCTTTACTTCAAAAAACCAACTGATTCTAGCTGGAACCACCTCATAGCAGGTGAAAACCTAGGGCACGATTTTTTCTACCCTTTTGTTCTTTCAAGTGGTACTAGTTTCTATCTTTTACCCGTTCAAGACGACTTTGCTGGCCTTGGAAACCCTAATATTTATCAGAAAATAATGCTCCTGGAATATGTTAACAATACTTGGAGAAAGGAAATAATTACTGATCTAACCGCCCATCAATTGGCATCAACTCGGCCTAGACTATTGGAACAAAGTGAGTTGTTTGAAGATCAGAAAGGCAAGTTGCACATTATCTATAAAGAGTTTTTGGATCCGAGTAGTCCTTACCCAGTAAGTAGTTTCAAACACTTAGTTAGAGACGGGGAGCGCTGGAAAACAGATCTAGTGGATACCGATGGGAAAAATATCCAGTGGGTTAGACTTATTGATATAGGAGTGCGGTTGTACTACCTAATAAGCACTCCTAATAGCCTTTTTCTTAAATCCCTTGGCTCTGGCAAAATCATGGAGCTAGATCTTCCAAATCAAGTCCAAAGTATCTATCCCTACCTATCCTCTCCCAAAACTGGTACCAAAGACTCAGAACCTTACATCGATATCCTCGCAATCACCGCCGACAAAAACGAGTACAGTTCCTCAGCTAGCTTTTATTTGAGGATACCTAAATCCGAATTTTCCAAATTGGATTAAATATCAATATAAAAAGGTAACACAAAATATCCTGATAATAGCCATAAATTTGACAAATCAAATTTTTTGTCTTACATTTATTTTAGATACAAGATAACAGGAACTGCTCATGATTAAAATACAGGTTCGATTTTTACTTTTGATCGGACTAATCAGTTTAATACTCTTCAGTTCTAGCCAAGGTGTTTCTGCCTACGGCAGGAATAGTTATTTTGATTGGGGTCCTTATTACGGACAACAAAAGGTCTTGGGTCTTAAAGCTTACGCCCAAGAACCCTTGCCTAATATAGCCCTTCCACAAGGCGTCGTTATTCCTCAACCTAGTATTGCTCCAGACAATTTCTTTTACGGATTTAAAGGCTTTGCAGAAACAATTCAATCTTCTTTTACTTTTGACCCGGTTAGGAAACAAGAGCTCAACCTTAATTTTGCCAACGAACGCTTAGCTGAAATCAATTACCTTCTTAATAAAGGTGAGACTGACGAAGCCAACAAGATTTCCCAACGGTACGCTAGTTTAACCAATCAAATCTCAACCGAAACAAAAACTCTTAAGGAAAGAGGTATCGACGTTGGTCCAATTGTTACTAAGTTGGGGGAGCAAGCAAGTGCTCATGAGATAATTGCCGAGAATCTCGCCACCAACGCTGGTCCTATTACCAGAGAGGTGGTCCAAACTGTCATTGAATCTTCCCAATCCTCCCTCGACAGGACAGCGGATATCTCCGGACAACAACCAATACCCGAAAATCTTTCCCAAAGCCTCCAAGATCTCAAAAAACAAGGTTTACTATCGACTGAGGAATCAAATAAAATCTATTCTCTTAAAACAAGGGAAGAGGTCCGAAACGAACTTAATAGATTAAACGAAGGTGGTTTGTTTCCTGTTTCGGAACTAAAGAATTTGGATCAGCAAATCAGAGACTCCTACCCAGACCATTTCCAAAAGACCTTAGAAAATCTTCGGTACTCCGAACTCAGAGGTTATGAAAATATCCCTACCCCGGATGAGGATACTGTTAAAAAGCTAGAAGACTTCCGAAACAACTACCAGGAAGGCACGCCTCTTCCCCAAGAACTCAAACCTTACGTCGTTTTCAATCGGATTCGAGACCTTACCCAGACCATCAACCTAAGCTCCTTAGATCCCAGCAAAGAGCGAGAACTGGCTACTTTTTATCCTTCATATATTACTCCGAATCCTACTTATAACGCCACGAGAAGTGCCCAAGCCGCGACACCTTCAGCAACCGTTGACCAATCAAACATATCAACCCCACCAGCCGAATCAGCCTCGCCTTATATTTCCGCGCCAGAAGGATTCCTACCCGACAGCCCATTTTATTTCATTAAAAGTATTACTGAAGGGTTTGGGAACATGCCTATCTTTGATATAACTGGACGACTCTCCTCCCAACTGGACAGGGCTGAAGAGCGTCTTAGGGAAGCCAGCGCTCTCCTCACAAGTGGTAAAAACAAATCAGGCCTGATATCTCTCAAAAATTACCAGGAGCAGTTTGAAGATGTTTCCGACCAGATCAAATCCTTACCCGCTTCCCCAGAACAAAGGCTGCTCGCTAACAAGCTGGAGCAGGCTGCTTCAAGACACAATATTTTGTTAGAAAAGTCCGTCTTACCAATCCCTGAAGAGGGTCGAGAAATATTGGGTTCAGCCATAAAAGCAACTCAAAAAGCTTTTGACGCCGCTGCAGACGCGTTAGAAAAACCTGTCGTGCCACCTCTTTTGCTAGACCGTTTGGGAAGTTTGCAACAGCAAGGAATGTTACTAAGCGAAGAAGTTTCCAACGTCATTAATTCTGCCAGTCGAGAAGAAGTCAGAGAAAAAATAAGCGCTTTGGAAGAAAAAGGGGCCATTCCTCCTGCTGACGCCAAAAAGCTAGATGAGAAACAATTTATTCTCTACCCTGATGATTACAACAAACTAATCGAGGCTCGTAAAATCGAAGAGCTCCAAAGACTTCGTCAAGTCCAAACAGATATTGCCCAAACCAGTACTCTCAAACAAAATAAGGACGGCACAGAAGCAAAAGTTACTAACTTACTTAAAGAGATCGACCTATCGGTATTATCTCCTCAAGATATAACAGGAAACCAAACCCTCTTCGACAAATTTAATAGTCTGGTCGCCACTTTTTCGGCCAGCCCCTCTGCCACTCCAAATCAAACTGGTGATAATGCTACAGCTAGTAGTACAGCTTTGTTTAACGTCGGAACGCCTTCAGCTAATGTCACACCGTTTAGCCCCCCGAACACCGGTTTCTTGCCAGATAACACTTTTTATTTCTTAAAGGGGGCTTTGGACACTTTTCGACTCACTACTTCCTTTGGCCCTCAAGCCCAACTTCGAACCAGGTTAAGCCTTGCTCAAGAAAAATTAAACGAGGCTTATGTCTATATTGACCAAGGCGCGGACAAAAAGGCTGCGGACTTATTCCAAAATTACATCACCCAAATGCAAGCTATTAATCTAGAACTCTCTGGCAACAATATCCCTGAAGATGTTCGTCAAGCTTTTTCCAGCGAGCTTGACAGCGCCATTGCCCAGCAAAAGAATTTCCTAGAACGTTTGGCGGTAAGAACAGGTGAGCACACGTCAGGACCGATCGGTGCTGCCATAGTCGAAATCACCAAAGCTCTAGATAAAACAGCAGATTTACGTGAAGAAGATCCAATACCAGCTAACTTGGTAGAAAAGCTAAACAGTATTCCAGGAGATATGGTCCCCAAAGAAACCATTCAGTCTCTGCTCGAATCCCCAAATCGAGAGGACGCTCGCAATAATATCGCTACTCTAAGTGCTATTGGTGCCATCAGCCCAACCGAACTTAAGGCTTTTGATGAAAAAATCTCTGAACTAGATTCAGAGGAGGTAGGGAAACTTGAGCAGATCAAAAAAGTAGCTGACATCGTCAAGTCTCAGGATACAGTAACTGATCTTGAAAAAACCATTTCCAAGAACGAGGATATTGTTAAAAAGCTGGGCGAGTTTCAGCAAAACTTCAAACCAGGTGACGACATCCCCGAAGATCTGCGACCGTACATTCCACTATCCCGGCTTGATGAGCTTCAAAAAACTATTCGTCCTGATCTGATTAGCTTCGGGGATTTCCCTAACCGAAATGATATTATCCTCTCTGTGGCTACATTAAGAGAGGAGTTTAGACCCACCAAAGACGATGTTGACAAGATTACTAAATTCAAAAAAGACAACCCCAATCTTTCCCTGCCACCACTCTTAGCCAGACTTGAAGCTTTTGTGCTTAGCTTAGGAGTGAGGGCAGACGCAGGTCCGTGCTATCTCCCCTCGCCACCATTCCCAGCAAACACACCTTGCCCACCCCCAGGCAGTCCAATTCCTGTAGCACCTATAGGTGGGAGTGGCCAAGGAGGTCAAACAAACGTAGGGACACTTACTTATGGTCAAGGACCAAACCCCGTCTCCTATGGCTTCTGTCCAAACGGCTACCACTGGATGTATGACAGCGGGGGTTGGTGTATGAGTAATAATGGTAGTTATAACTCATTTCAGAATTATTCCTATGTTTACAACAACGCCAATAATTATGCCCAAAACTATGGTTTGGGCGCACCAGCTCAAACTTCAAACCAGGGATCACTCAACCGAAATGATTATTCAGGATACCTAGCCAATACAGTTATTAACTCACCTACTTCTTCTTATACTTATCAAGCTGGCTCCTACGGTTCTAGTTCTCCATACACCAGTAACTACTATGGTGGCTCAAGTCCTACTTATAACTACACCAATTCTTCATCATCTACCCCTTATCCCAACTACTCGTCCTATTCTCTCCCCCCTGGTTATCCAGGACCAGCCCTAGTTTCCCCTGGAGTGTGCCCTGAGGGGTATCATTTCATGGGTGATAACGGCGGATGGTGTATGAGTAATGGCGGGGTCAGTACTAACTACAATCAATATCAATCTGT
>MHDB01000034.1:20437-21554 GCA_001816835.1 Candidatus Woykebacteria bacterium RIFCSPLOWO2_01_FULL_43_14
AATGGTAGCGCAGGATCTCCTGATAACGTTTACGGTGGAGGTGGTTCTACTCAAGTTACACCTTGTACTGGGGCCGAATACTTCCGATCCGGTCTTGGTTGTGTGAAAACTGTCTCTCCCTATGGCTACTGTGACGCCGGCTGGTCCTGGGTCGGAGGCGGTGAGTGTGTCCGAGCCGGAAGCGCTAACCGCGGATACGATAGTGCTTGTGGTGGTAATTATTACCGAAATACTATTGGCGAGCCCTGCAAAGTCCGGACTACATCTGGGACGTCGCCTGGAAGTTGCCCTGCCCCAGAGTACTGGAAGGACGGTACAGATTGTGTCAAACCTTCTTCCCCTTATGGCTACTGTGACGCCAACTGGTACTGGGTTGGGGACTCTTGTGCAAGAGTTGGGAGCGCTTTTGGCGGGTATACGAGCGCTTGTGGTGGGGGATATACAAGAACCTCATCAACTCAGCCCTGCATACCAGGTTCTTCGCCTTACCCAAGTAGCTCCACAAGTCCCACACCAGTTGGTACATGTACGTCCTCTGAGACCTGGCGCGATTACGCCGGCTGTGTGAAGCCTTCCTCCCCTTACGGCTACTGTGAGGCGGGATGGTCATGGGTAGGAGGGGATTGCGCCCGAGTCGGTAGTGCTAATCGAAGCTATGACGCTGCTTGTGGGCCTGGGTATTCTAGAAATTCTACTAGTGACCCTTGTGTAATCTGGACTACGGGAACCAGTTCCAGCGGGTCTCAGTGTCCTCCTGGTTGGCACTGGATGAGTGACACCGGTGGTGGGTGTATGGCTGACGGGGGTAATAGTGGCCCCCCACCCACTTGGAACAAGCCTATTTGCGCTAACGGTCAAAACTGGAATGGATCTAATTGTAACGGGTGGGGTACTACCTCCAGTCCATCTCCTTCTCCTTCTCCGAGTAGTTCACCCTCACCCTCTCCATCTGCTTCCACAGGTACAACTTACCCAACCTGCCCAGATGGATACCATTATATGGGCGCTAATTACTCCCCCAGTGGCGATTGCATGAGCAATAGTGACAGTTCTGTCTTTTCCTTCTCTAGCCCCTAAACATGGCTAAAAAATCTCTTTTGATATTAACTGTAATACT
>MHDB01000035.1 GCA_001816835.1 Candidatus Woykebacteria bacterium RIFCSPLOWO2_01_FULL_43_14
TATCTGAATTTGGTTTGAAACACCGCGTTTGTCGAGACAAAAAGAGCCTGAGAAAGAATCGTCAGCGAAGCAAGTCCAATTCCGATTTTGAGATCCCTTGAATAAGGCAACAAGGCTGCTATAAGTAGAGCAAGTATTATGATGGCAAAAGAAAGGGTAAGCCTTAAGCCTAGCAAGTTTTGAAAATACTGCTTGGTCTTGCTTGGGTCCATCGTTATAGTGCGGGTTGTCACTGCGTTGAGGCCAAAATCAGCGCTTAAGTAAAACAAGGCCACGTAAGAGGTCACAATCACGAATTGGCCGTAACCAAGCTCCCCAAAACTTTTGGTAATAAGCACGGTGACGAGAAGCGTACTGATGCTTGTGATAGCTTTGGCTATAATTTGGTAAACGGTATTAAAAGACACCTGTTTTAGAGTAGTCATTAATAATTTATCTAACAACCTTTTCATTAAGTCTGGTGGGCACTACAGGGATCGAACCTGTGACCTCTTCGATGTGAACGAAGCGCTCTACCGCTGAGCTAAGTGCCCTTTTATAAACTTCAGAGTTAAATTATACCAGCATTTAGCCTTGCATAACAATTAATCCTTCGCTATACTAAGTTCCATGAGCAGAGTAACACAAGAGCTGGGAAGAATACTTTTGGACTTTGTAGAAACTTTTATCATGGCAGCGGCAATTTTTATCGTTGTCTACATGTTTCTTCTCCAGCCACATCATGTCCAAGGACAAAGCATGTTTCCCACTTTTCATGATAACGACTACATCCTCACTGACAAAATTACCTACCGATTCAGAAATCCAGAAAGAGGGGATATAATTGTCTTTCGGGCTCCACAAAACCCACGAAGTGACTATATTAAGCGGATCGTGGCACTGCCAGGCGAGAAAATTAAAATCGACAAGGGCCATTTTTACATCAGCACAGCGAACGGCAAATATGAGTTGCTTCCAGAGCCGTACATCGCAACCAGTGTAGGTACGGAAGGGGGAAACCTGGCTCATGAAGATGAGGAAATAATCGTTCCGCAAGATCAGTACTTTGTGGCTGGAGATAATCGAAACCACTCATCTGATTCGAGGGACTGGGGAACTGTCCCCAAGGAATCGATTGTCGGTCGGGCTTGGTTTAGATACTGGCCACCCCAAAATATGGGTCTCATTCGCCAGGTAAGCTACCAATTTTAATCTAGAAGTTTGTGATAAATAGCGTTTAGTTGCTCTTCATTCCTGAGGGTTAGATGGAGATTTATTTTTCGAGAGGATTTGGAAAGTCTAACTTTACACTCTAGTTTTTCAGTCAAATCATTTTCAATTTTCTCAACCAACGGGGAATGGACATACTCACGAACATTTTTGGGCTTAACCCCCTCTTGAGCTTTGATACGCCTCACCAACTCCTCAGTAGCCCTAACACCCAAGTTATTTTTAAGTATTACTTTGTAAGCCTGGATCATTTGAGCCACGTTATCAAGACCACAAAGAGATTTGGCATGGCCTTCAGAAATTTGGCCGACTAATAATCCGTCCTTAAGGGCGTCAGGTAACTCAAGCAGTCTTAGCGTATTGGAAATGTAAGAGCCACTCTTCCCTACTCTTTGGGCAATATCAACAGCGGAAAGGCTAAAGTCATCCATCAATTTCCTGTAGGCTTGGGCTCGTTCTAAAGGATTGAGGTCAACCCGTTGAACATTTTCGACAATAGCCATCTCGAGCATACCACGAGGGCTTGTTTCCCTAATCACAACTGGAACCCGTTCTAAACCTGCCAATTTGGAAGCTCGCCACCTTCTCTCACCGGCTATTATTTGGTAACCAGCAGGAGTTTTCGCAACTACCAAAGGCTCAAGAATGCCGTGTTCTCTTATAGACTCAGCAAGTTCCAGGAGGGTATCGGGAAGTATTTGACCACGAGGCTGGAGAGGGTTAGGCTGCAACGCGTCAATTTCAATAAAAACCGACTGGTCATTAGCAGTCGTCTGGGTTTCAGTTGAAACAAACTCGTCTTGCATCAATTTCCTTTATCGGAAGTAGAAATATCGACAAACTTTCTACCAAGTTTTTTGCGAAAATTTAGTACCCCTGCGGACTTAGCATAAAGAGTAAAATCTCGTCCCATACCAACATTATCACCCGGGTGGATTAGAGTACCACGCTGTCTGGTAATAATTGATCCAGGCAAAACACTAGCACCACCAGAGACCTTTAGACCTAGTCTTTTACCTCGGAGATTTGTACCTTGCCTTGCTTTTGAACCAGCAGCCTTTTTCTTAGCCATCTTACGCCTTTACGCTTTCCTTTTCGAAAGTTATTTCTCCAATTCGCACCTTTGTAAGAAGTTGGCGATGGCCAAGTACTCTTTTGTAATGCGATTTTGCCTTATACTTCAGAACTCTTATTTTCTTATCTTTATACGTATCCAGAACCGCAGCTTTGACACTGGCTTTATCCACCCGGGGAGTACCAACCAACACACAATCACCGTCTTTTACCAAAAGAACGTCTTCAAAAACTACCTCTTTTCCTGATTCTATAGGTAGCTTTTCCACATCCAAAGTTTCACCCTCGGACACTCTATATTGTTTTCCACCGGTTTTTATAACAGCGTATTTCATAATGCTTCTCTAATATACAATTCAGGCCAAACTATGTCAAGCTAAACTTGAGTGTATCTTTTAGTACTTTGAATAATCCCGAGCGATATAAGAATCCCGAGAAGAGAGCTTCCGCCGTAGGAAATTAAGGGTAAGGTAATACCGGTGACAGGGAGGAGACCTATATTCATTCCAACATTGACAAAAAACTGGCTTAGCAACTGAACCAAAACTCCAATAATAATCAAGGTCGCAAAGGGGTCAGTACTGCTACTGGCCAGACCCACCAACCTAAAAGACAGCACAGCCATTAAGGCAAGAAGCAGACTTGCCCCCACCAAGCCAAGCTCTTCAGAAAGAGTTGCGAAAATAAAATCCGTGTGTTTCTCAGGAAGAAAATTCAAATGACTTTGCGTTCCTCGGCCAAACCCCTTTCCCGTTATTTGGCCACTTCCAACCGCAATAATTGATTGGATCACATTATAACCTGACTTTAAAGGGTCTGAACTTGGATTAAGAAAGGTCTCTACCCGTCTCTTTTGATAATCTTGGAGTGAAGAGTAAGTCAAAGGAAGTGATACCAAAACAGCAACCATGAAAATGAGTAAGTATCTTATCTTAAGGCCGGCACTAAAAATAAGGCCTAGAGAGATAGTAGCGAGTACTAGGGCTGATCCTAAATCGGGCTGAGTGAGAATCAAGACTACAGGTACCAGCGTTGCGACAATTGGCACAATAAGATTTTTGAGATCAAAAGCCGGCCTGGAACTTAGGTACGAAGACAGGTAAAGAATCAGTCCCAATTTCATGAACTCAGAAGGCTGTATCCTAAAGAATCCCAAATCAATCCACCTGGTAGAACCTCGTGTTTCCAAACCTAGCAAATAGGTAAAGACTAATAATGCCAGGCTAACGCCGTATATAATAAAACTAATATTTTTTAGGTTTCGATAATCAATAAAAACGAAAATAAAATAGCATACTAGGCTCACCAGAGAAAAAACTAATTGCTTTACGAAAATGTTTTCTTGGGTTGTTACGTCTTTACCCAAAGAAATGCTATAAATAATTAGTAAGCCTAAAGCTATCAGGAAAATTGTGGCCAAAAAGGAAATGTAATCGAAAGACTTTAAAAAGCCGTTCATCATAAACTTTAGGTCTTCTCGACTTTGAAATCAGCACTCACCACAAGGGTTTTGGATAGAGTTTGACGTTTGATAAAGTCTTCGTGTTCTTTTGGCCATTTAGGTAAGTGGGATGTAACCTCATCTGACACTCTGACACCGAGTTCTTTACGCTTTTCCTGGATTTGTCTGACTATGTCCCGAGCTTCCCCAGCCAAGAGATCCAGGTTTGACGTATCAGTTTCACCCTTAACACTATAGCTCGTGCTTTTGCCTGAATAAACTAAATCGTACACATTAGTTTCCTCCTGAACGATTTTTCTGATTTCCGCGGTTATTTCAGACGGGCCGGTGTAACTAAGCTTTCTAAAAGGAATTCGTACCTTGATATTTTCACCTTTTCTAAAACCATGTATTACCGAAGCTAGGGTAATACCTTCCTTCATTTCGGACTCAAGCTTCTCATCTCTTAAGGAGCTATTTAATTCTGGCCAGTCGGTCAGACACACGGACGCTTCTCCTGTAAGATTCGTGTAGATCTCATCAGTCATATAAGGTATGAATGGGCTCAGTGCTTTGGAGTACTCAACTAACACGGTCCAAAGCGCTTGGTAAGCCTCAGCTTTGTCCTCTCCTTCTGGCACCGTAGGTCCCACACGGTCCCGGATTCTCCTCACATACCAATTGGATAGATCGTTTACAACAAAATTTTCAGCTTCCTCTACCGGATCATGGGCGTTGAATTTACTCAAACCTGTCTTGATTTTTTCAATACTCCCCACAAGACGCGACAGTATCCATTTATCTAAAGCACCAAGGGGCTCGGTGTTAGACTTGACTGGTTGCCAATTATCAATGCCTGCATAAAGAACAAAAAAGCTATATACATTCCAAAGTCTCAGGTGGAAAAACCGCCTCACTTCTTCTGCAGCACCTAGCCCAAAGTTAACATTGTGCTCTGGATTGTTCTTAGCATATAACCACCTCATTACGTCCACACCAATTTTATCAGCGGCCTCGTTGAATTCGATCGAGTTTCCTTTACTCTTGTGCATCTCTTCACCTTTTTCGTCCCTGACAGAAGCAAATCCCAAGAGATTTTTGAGCGGTGCACTCGACTTGAGAGCGGTACTCATAGCGATAAGGGAATAAAACCAGTTTTTGAACTGTCCGGGAAAACTTTCAGTGACAAAATCAGCCGGAAACCAATCTTTAGGAAGCGTTGCAAAGGGAACAATTCCAGCGTCTAACCAAGGATTACCCACATCAGGGATACGTGTCGAATACTCGCTACATTTACTACATTTAATCTTAACCTCGTCCACCCAAGGTCGGTGAGGCGAGTTGCCTTCAAACTTATCCCAACCAGAGGTCGCTTTTTCCTTTAATTCCTCTCTGCTCCCAATGACATCAAAGTTACCACATTTAGGGCATTCCCAAATAGGCAAACTTAACCCCCAATACCGTTTTTTGGAAATAAGCCAATCATGCATGTTCCTGAGCCAATCAAGCTCCCTGTCCAAACCCCACTCCGGGATCCAGTTTATCTTCTTTGCCACCTCTACCATCTGCTCTCGATATGTCTTGCCGGAATCATCCTTGCGATCCATGGCGATATACCATTCATCAACTACTCGCCAGACAAGTTCCTGTTTACACCGCCAACAGGTCGGGTAACGGTGGGTATATTTTTCAACTTTAAAGAGATATTTCCCGTCGTCTTTTTTTGTCAGTGCATCTACGATAATTTCAGGGTGGTCCTTGGCATTCTGAGTACTTAATTCTCCAAGTCCTTCTAAATAAACTGCTGTCTCATCAATAACATCTATCACAGGAAGATTTTCTTTTTTGCCTAGCTGAAAGTCCTCAGTCCCAGCGCCGGTTGCCACATGCACGAGACCAGTACCTTCTTCAGTACCGACAGGCAAAATCAAATCATCTCCCACGACTACTCGATGGCTATATCCTTGCAGAGACGCTTGTACTCGCGAAAGATCATCAAAAGGCCCATCGTAGCCCCAACCAACCAACTCTTTTCCTAGTATTTTTGAGCCTTTTACACCCTCCCCAAATAATCTTTTGGCTGCTTCATCAACCAATACGTAAGTACTTCCTTCACGAGCAACCGCTAAATAGGTATGTTTTAAACCCACCGCTACTGCGACGTTTGCGGGAATAGTCCAGGGAGTGGTGGTCCACACCAAAAGAAAGGTCTTTTCTTTAC
>MHDB01000036.1 GCA_001816835.1 Candidatus Woykebacteria bacterium RIFCSPLOWO2_01_FULL_43_14
AGAAGGGAGCTTTGTAATACCTGTGTAGTTCTCCCCATTTTACCATAAGAGGTACCATGAATAATCTAGTTACAGTAAGGCACTCTGGCTTGCGTATAGATCTGGTAGCAGCAGATGTGTTCGGGATCTCTAGGTCTGCCTCTCAAAGACTCATTAGAGATTCGAAGATCCTCCTCAACGGAGAGCGCACATTCCCAGCACAAAAGGTCTGGATCGGCGACAAGATTCTCCTGGTAAACAACCAACCCGAACCTATACCCACATCTGACGGTGCGAAGATCCCCGAAAACAAGCTCACCTGGGATCTCACACCTGAGGGGACCAACGGCATCCGTCCGATGAACCACGATCACATTGTGCTCATCGGCCACGCAACTTGCGAGTTGATGGATGGACGGCAACGGGTCGAGGACGCGCATGTTCTCTGGGGTGATGGCGTCCAGTTAGTCCAGGAAATAAAAACAGCGGGGAAGGCCGTCGTACCTAACGTTTACATTTGGTGGGAGGGAAGGCTTCTCCATTTCCCCACTGTCCAGATGAGATGGGAAGTACTCTGCCAACTGCAAGAGACTAGTGTGATCCGGCTGCGGGTTTTCAAAAGTTCATACCAGGGGAAGCCCAGGTATAACTTCCGTATTCGTCCTCCTGTTGCGGGCAAAGCAGCGGATGGACGCTTCACCCTAACTTTAGGCACGCCGGAAGAAGACCTATGTGAACCCATCCATAGCTTTGAAACCCCACGGGGAAAGCTACTAGGATGGGGTAAACTCGGGTCATAGAAAAGGATAAGCAAGCGATGTTTCTTTGAAATAAGGAGCCAAGGGTGACGTGAAAGAGACACCCAGGCGGGGACGCGGCGATCAAAAGTCGTCCCCGCTACTCACTTAAGTAAACCATCTCGAAGTGTACTTGCTGATTTATTTAAGTGAGGAAAATAACGAGACGAGTACTGATCCAATTTTGGTAACCTATAGCAGTTGACAGATGGATCAAAATCTGCTATAATACAAAAATTAGCGTGACCAGGTCTGTGGGATAGTGTTTTTTAGGGAAACTTAAACGCCACCATCTTGCAGACCTAAAAGTCTGTAGGAGAACCTTGATAACTACAAATTAATTTTAGCCCCTTTCTTTTAAAACTACTGGTCAGTCCTTAAGAGAGGCTTATGGCTTTTCTTATGGGCTGGACTAGTAGTAATGCTTTTTCAGACCCTACCAACCCATTAGACCGCTGTCGGATCCTAAGGGATCGTGATTCGATGGTGTGAAAAGAAAGGAGATCCCAATGGCCAAGCAGAATGGCAAGGTCCAAACCCCAACCGCACCGCAACCCACACCGGACCTTCGCACTCTCAAGCTCACCGTCCTCCGGCTCCAAAACGCAAACCTGGAGGCCTGGAAAGGTGTGATGAGCGCCGGCACACCCATGATCGCTTCATCCCCGACGCGCACGGTGGTCGACATCAGGCGCACGGACGAGGCGTACATCGAGGAGCTGGAAATGCTCCAGGCTGCTCTCGAGACCGAGGGTACTTGGTTGGCAACCGAGGCCGCGCAGACCAACGAGCTCAAGGCGGCATTGGCCCTGAACCAGCTGGCTCGCAACATTGTGCTCGCTCCCCTCATCAAGGCAGAGAAGGCGCAGATCACGGGCAGCGGCCGCTTCGGCAGCGTGAAGCAGCTGGACACCGGGTTCCGACTTCTCAGGGACATCCCAGTGGACGTCGCCGACGAGGTCATCGATTTCCTCGACAACCTCGGGGAGGCGAACTACTTCCTCGACGGTCGTCAGGGACGAGATGCGCGGAAACCCCGACCCTGCGTCCGGACCCGACCCTGGATCCAGCTCGGGCCAGTCAACACCCAAGTCTACGGTTACTCCAGTAGCAACACCATGGGTGGGTACGTGGAGGAACTGGAAAACCACCCCTTGCGTTCGGTGACCCTCTGGGTCAACCCAAATGCCAAGAGGGACGGCAACCAGCCGATCACCGTGGAGGTCGAGGGCGTACGCAAGTACGAACTTGAGTTCCCATGGCGACGCTACACGGTCCACATCGCCCCAGTGTGGCAACCCAAGGGGGGCGAGCAGATCGTTCCTCAGGGCAGACTACACTTCCACCAGCGTGGTCACATCTGGGTGGAGTGGTACGACCACGCCTCTCACGAGGCAGCGGGTACGTACGAGTACGAGCTCCGCAAGGCGGTGGAGCAGTACGGCAAGTATATGGCTCGTCGGGAGGACGTGAGCCGGATCGCCCCAGCCCTGGTCGAGGGTGAGGAAGAGGAAACGGAGAAGGTCGTTCCGCCAGATCCCATCCGCCACTACCGCTGCACTAAATGCGGTCACCAGGTCGAAAGCGCCAGGGCGCTCCGAAAGGTGAACCGTGATGAGGTGTGTCAGTGCGGAGAGAAGGGGGTTTTCACAGAGGTTCCCCCTGAGCCCAGCGCCGAGTTGGTCACCGCCTGATCAGTTCGGAAAATCACGGCTCTTGGGAGAGAGAGACCGTTCAGAGTAGTTAGTTCTTCGCAAGAAGGACTGGGGATTTTCAGTGCGCAAGCATTGGGGATTGACTACAAGCCACTCGAGTTCCACTCGACTGGTGCCCCTCTCCCTTAAGATTCTCACTTAAGAGTGGAAGTTTTAAGAGAACAAAAAAACCCAATCTTTTGATTGGGTTTTTTGTTTGCTTAGAATCAGTATTTTAGGCACAAAGAAACCAGCCTTCAGGTTTACTACCCTTAAGCTGGTTAAAAATCAATCAAACTCAATCTCCTCTCCTTTTACAGGGATATGGATTTTCCAAGAACCTAATTGTGCAAGTGCCTGAGCAAGTCTAAATTTTGCGGACTCAGATCCATGGGTCAAAACCACATGCTTAGGCTTAACCCGCGTTACAAAGCCACACAATTCTGGTTGGTCAGAATGTGCTGAAAGATTAACTCTCTCAACCTCACAATTGACTGTAATTTGCTCACGACCACCATCCGGAGTACGTAAAGATAACACTGATCCCCTTTCAGTCGAAAGAAGAAGATCACCGGTTGACTCTTCTGCCTGATAGCCAGTAGCGCAAACTATATTAAGTGGGGAATCTGCCATGTTACGAAGATGTCCCCTTGAAGGACCAAAATCAAACATTCCAGAGGTAGCTGCTACAACACAAGACTCACTATCATTCGCTAATCTTTCTCGTTCTTCCTCACCAATAAAAGTAACGCCTTCAAACATTTTCTCCTTAAGGCCTTTTTCCATCATTCCTGGCGCAAAAGGGTTGTCAGTAATATTCTGCCAACGTAATTCACTAAAGTGGCTGAAATAAATATCTGTAACCCCCCAAGCAAGACCCCCATCAGCGTAAACCGGGATATTAGGAATAAGCTCAGCTTTTTTAAGATCCAGGATTATCTGAATAACTTCCTGAAGCCTGCCTAAAGCAAAAACTCCAAAAACTACCTTACCATGTCTGGCGGTTGCTCTATTGATAAGTTCGGCAATTCGAAGTCGAGAAAGCATACGTGATTGGTGGGTTCTTCCCCCATATGTGCTGTCAAGTACCATTACGTCTATACCACTTTGGTCAAACTCAGCTCCTGCAATAAGTCTCTGATCAGCAGTTGAAAAGTTACCTGTATGAAGAATCCTGAATCCGTTAGATGTAGCAAAAAACGGCATCCCAGCACCAAGTATGTGACCAGCACGATAGAGTGACATTGTTACCTGGGGTGACAAATCTACTGTATCGCGAAACCTCATAGGAACATAACGATCTTCAAGAACTTCAGCTATGGCTTCTCTGCTGTAAGCTAGACCAAGATTTCCCCTCTTACGGTTGATGTTTGATGAGTCAATAAGCATTAACCTAGCTAAATCTCGGGTAGCTTTTGTACCGTAGATTGTAAAGTTCGGTTCGAAAAACCGTCCTCCAACCATGTCGGCAAGTAATGGCAAAGAGCCAATGTGGTCTAAATGCGCATGAGTAACAACCAAGTATTGTATTAACCTTTTTAGTTCAGGAGTATATGGGACGCTTGGGCCGCTACGTCCAACACCAAGTCCAAAATCAATTCCGATTGAGGTACCATCACCAAACTCAAGAATATTAAACTGAGGACCTATATCGTCTCCGTCAGCAATGATTAGCTTTACGCTCATTTTCGCTCAACTCCCCTCCTTCCACTTTATTTGGTTTGAGCTCTGGAACGTCAAAGTTTTTTAAGATACTGTTTTTAATGTACACCTTAAATAGGCCTGTGGCATTTTACTAGATACTTCTCCCTAAAGCAAATTTAGCAAAATCTACAGTAGAATACTACTAAAGAGAGTAGGAGGTGAGAGCAACCCCCTACGAGAATTTTATTAAGTCTCACTACTCTTCCATGAAATTGCCCACTACCTTGCATTCTGGGCACAGTGTCTCACGGTTCACCTTACGGAGGCTAACCGTGGTACGAAGCTCATACCCACAGCTGCAAACGTATCGGTAGTGCCAGGACTCTTGGTGGTCCCGGTTCTTGGCCTCACTGGGTTGAGTCTGTGTGAGGGTTCCCCCAGAAGCCTTCCGCTTTCTTGGATTACGGTGATGAGGATCAATTCCACTAGCCAATAGCCCAGCGTTGCGCTTGTTGAAATAGGGTTGGTTTTTGTTGTGCTGACGTGTTTTCGCCTTATTGGTTTTCGCTTTATCGGCCATTGAGTCTCCCTTTCAGATTTAATCTCTGATATAGCTCTCATCTACTAAGTAAAGTCGAGATAAAGAGACAATTGTACTCGACACACACGATCTCCATTTCTAGGGCAGAAGTATAGCAGAGAGTAGTCTAAATGTCAACCTATAATATAAGTGTCTCCCACAACCTTGGGCGATCTTAACGTAAGCATACTGTTCAACTATGGTGTTGGGTATGACTCAGGATCGGGAAGTAATAGCAAAATTTATTCACTCCGCTGACTGTCAATAAAGTAGCTTGACACTTCCATACAAAACCATTATATTTGTAATACTATGAAAAGGGTTATTATTCAGGTCCCAGTAAGC
>MHDB01000037.1:0-288 GCA_001816835.1 Candidatus Woykebacteria bacterium RIFCSPLOWO2_01_FULL_43_14
TTTATCATCCAATTTACCGATTTCTTATACAGAGGCCAGCACGGTATTGGAAAAGGTAAGGGTGCGGCTGGATTTAAACTTGGATTTGCTGAAGTGAGTGCTCGAGGATTTCTTGTTTGGTACCTTGCTTTCCAACTTGTGTCCTGGGTAGGTAGGTCTTACTTACCAGGAACGGATCTTTTTAGAGATGAGGGGAACAAGATTTGGATAGCCGTGATAATAGCCTTTAGCACGGCTTTTGTGGGAAGAAAAGAACTTGGGTCACACCACCATCATAAATGGGGTGTC
>MHDB01000037.1:301-6867 GCA_001816835.1 Candidatus Woykebacteria bacterium RIFCSPLOWO2_01_FULL_43_14
CAACAGTCAGCCAAGTGGTTCGAGTTCAGTTGGCTAGACATTCTTAATTTGTATAGAACGATACCTTATTAGAGGAGAGAAATACCTAGGAGGTTTACATTATGTAAACCTCCTTTCTTTATGGATTAATTACATAAAGCCGCCGATAAACGGCACCTTCTTGGCAGCGCCTTTAAAATCAACTCCGGCGTGAGCGACCGCTCCAGAAGGAGCCGCTTTGAGTGCATCCTCAATAGCTTCTGGAAGTTTAGAAGTCAGTATGAGCATTCCGGCTATGATAAGAGACCTTACCATTTCTGTTGTAACGTCAAAACCAACTGGGGTGGAACTCTGGAAGTCGGCATGGTTAACGATAGCATTTCCATTTGCATCTGAAACCCAGATCATTAAGAAGTAAGTGATGTTAAGCATTAAGTAAATTGCTGGAAAGACTAGGGCAGCTGTGAGCATTTGCATAAACCATTTTTGTGAGGTTTCTTCTTGACCAGGTAGAATAGCCCATAAGAAAACTAAAGGCGAAAATATTGTAAGTATAAACAGGGTCGCGAAGTATTTTAGCAAACTGACAAGCAGTTGAACCATAAGAGAAATCAACATAAAGTTGAAAACGACCTTAGCTATGTCTGTGGTTAGACCACTTATAAAACCACCGCCAGCTTTAAAACCTTTTAGATCAAATTTTCCAATAAAGTTACCAAATATTTCTAGAACTCGAATAGGGGCTGGGTAAATGATATTTCCTGCAGCATCAAGATTGTAAACTATTTGATTTCTGTCGAAAGCGAGATGGCCTGGTTTGTTTAGGACATTATTACCCAACTCCTTTAACGACTGGTTTATTAAACTCTCAATTAACTTGCTCCCGTCTACAAATAATCCAGAAATGGCAAAACTAAAAGTAATAAGTATTAACGCAACAATAGTTTTAGGGAGCGCATCAGAGATGGTTATAACAGTTCTTGGGTCTAGTCGATACCTAAACATAACCAGGAAACCAAAGACAATTAACATTACTGATATGAAAACATAGGCGATGTTGCGAAAGATTTTCCAAATTTCTAAAACAGGGCTGAGAAAATTTGTTCCAATAGCGTAGGCCGGCTTAAAAGGATTAATAGAAGCTAAATAATCCGTGGGGGTAATATTCCTAGAGCCATATGTCCCGGAAATACCTAAAGCTATAATTCCTGCTAGACCAGGATCGCGGTTTTCGAAAGGTAGTCCTCCTGGTCCAGTTGCCGGGGCGAAATAAGCATCGCCCTCGATAGCCCTATTTGTGAAAGAAACTATCGAAGCGAGAGCACTGCTCATCCAGGACCAACCGTTATCTGACTGCAGAGACGACTGATAGGTCTGTCTTATATCACAGTTTGGGTCAAAGATATTCGTCCCACACCCGCCCCCTGCTGACCCTGTTTGGGCAAAAATAGGAGAGCTAAAAACTAAGCTAGTAGATAATAGTATAAGAAAAATCAAAAAGATTTTGGAAGATAATTTGGGTATGTTCATAACTTGTGTATGTTTAAATTATACATACCCAAAGGTAAAAAGCAAGCCTGGCCTAAGGCGTTTAGTTATGATACTATTGGTGCGTAGAGGATTAGATGGCACAAGACGTAAAATACACTTTCGGTACTGTTGATCAGCCTCATAAATCAACCCCCTTAGTCAAAGACAAAGCCGCCAATGCGGAGTTTTATAATGTCTTATCTGATGCAGGTCTGATAGATGACTCAGGTCTGATAAGACAACTTCATTTCCAGCCAAAAAATTCCGGAATCTTGCAACAGGAAGATGAAGCATGGTTGAACACCTTTTTAGCCCAATTCCCTGATACACCACTTAGCCAAGCAAGAGCGTTAGCCGTTTTTCAACAAGAGCTACAGAAACACGAGGTAGCTGGGAATGTTGGAAGTGCGGATCGAATACGTCAGGCCAACATTGTAGGCAGCACAACTGATCCGTACGTAGGGATTGTCTATAAGTCAGTCGAGCAAAGACTAGAAGAGGCGAAAGCAAGTGGTGTAGAGGACCGGCTTTCGGCAATTGCGATCAGAGCTCAGGTTAAAGCTCAACTTGATGACAGATTGAAAATTAATCTGGAAGAGTTAAAAGTGCAGTTCCCACCAGGTACTCAAACCGAAGATTTGTTTAAGAGTTATACCAACCATATAACTGGTTACTCAGAACAGTTGGCAGAGACGTTTAACGGGGTGTATTTCGCCACACCTCACAACGAGTTTGGTAATCTCGAGCGTTTTAGAAGGGCTTCTAGTGCGGTTGCTAGTAGCTGGAGTGGTCAGAGTCAGAACGGTCAGGATTTCAGACGTGATATAACCGCCAAAGCGGAACAAGCAGTTGATGCTTGGATTGCCGCTAACCCTTCTTACGCAGCCGATGCCCCTGGTATCAAACAGAGCCTGGTTGCTGCCGGAGAACTAAGTTTGTCTCAGGGTGCGCTTCCCATCTTTGCCCATCAGATTTCTTTGGACCATGTATTACTGGAACAAGCTTTAGACAGGAGACTGTTTGAGACAAGAACGGGGGGATTAGCAAATATTCCTATTCCTTCAGAATCTACTGCCCACGGCTTGGCAGGCGTTACTCCGAGACAAGATGCCCAAGTATCGCTGGCACTTTTTTCCTATAACGAAAACGGTGTTCTAAAACAAGCTCCTGATTTTGTACCCATCCCTACTGAGGAACACGAAGCAGTGGAGTCAGCTAATCGGATTATCCTAAACCTTGAAAAAGAAGGTTACACTCTGGACGAAGGGTCGACAAGGGGACTTTACGAGCTGGTAAAAGTATCGCGCAACCCGGTTGGAATATGGAAATACTTGTTTCCCTCCCTTAAAAAAGCAGCTTTTTACGTAGGAGCTGAGCCATCAGAGTTTCAAAAAACACTTTCCAAGTTTACCGATCAAACAAAAATGCGCCGGTTTGAAGAAGATCTGATGATACGGCTTATTGCCAGAACTGTTGGGAGGAAGTGGTTTTACGCGGTCGAAGAAATTTATAACCCAAGGACAGGAAAGCTCGAAAAGCAATTTGTCAACAGGCCCTGGAGAGCATTCTATAACACAATTACTCTGCAGGATCTTACTAGAGGTATCGCCAAAAAAATAGAAGGGAGTGATACCCTTTCTAGGTCTCTGGGAAGACTAAAATCTGGCGACTATATAAAAATAAGTTCTTCTGGTGACAAAAAGATTAAGATTCATGGTTTAGGATTGATGAATCTGGATTTTGAAAAGGACTTTGAATTTGGTTCTAAACTCCGTTCTTATTTCAACGCGATTTCCTCAAAAGACCCCAATTCAATAAGTTGGCTAAAGGCAAATAAAGGAGATATTTGGAAAGCACGGGCCGAGTTCGACAATATAACCCAACTAAGGGAGTTAGCGAATCTGCTACGTAGGAGGAAAAATAACGGAGATAGGGATCGATCAAATTGGGTGGATTGGGCGGCAAATGTCGTAAGAAAAACAGGCTGGGTTCTACTAAAAAGGGGTTTTAATTTTGTTGATTCAAAACTAGGGATTCGTCAGTTTGCCGATACTCAAATAGCTAAAATCTGGCCAACGGGTAAGCTTGGTTCAATCATGAAAGTTACAGGGGAATTGGGAGGGCTGTTAACTAAAGGTGTGCCTGGCGGGTTTATGGGTGGTGCAGCGATATCCTTGCTTTTAGGTAATCCTGGGTATATGGGTCTCGGAGCGCTTATTGGAGGTTTGGGAAAAGGGGGAGTACTCTTTGGGGGTTTGGCGTACCTCGTTTCTGGAGGTGATTTATCTTCAGTTTTAGCTGGCAATATGTCAGGCCTGTTCTATAGTCCGTTCACCGTTGTAGGTGGTGGATTCAGGTTACTGACTTTTTACCAAGACCTTCTAGAGAGCGCGACAATGATGAACCGGTTTAGGGCTTGGAGTACAGGGGGAACGAGAGTTCCGGCCTTACTTAGGGGTATTGGCCAGTTCATGGTTAGAACTAGTGGACCAATCAGAATGCTAGGTTGGGGAGGACTTTCTCGCCCGTCTGTATCAACTATTGGCGTACTGGGTCAGTACGTAAACCTCTTTAAAATCCCGATTGTTGGTCCTATTGGTACTTTCCTTTTCTTGACTCAGAGTTTAGGTTGGGGCGTCCCTCAGTCCGTAATTGCCTCTTTTTTCGCCGGTTTTGGTCAGTGGGCCCTGACAACGTACTTGCCTTTTAAGATAGAAAACTATCTCAATGTGCTGAGTCTTACTAAGGGATGGTCAGGTGGGCTTTTGTTTAAGCTATTTACTAAGAATGTGCTTGGTTTGGACGTGACTTTGGCGGGTAACTTTGGCACAATTCTAAGAAAAGTGATTAGTGTTAGCTTTAAGTTGGGAGGAATACTTGGGGGAATTGGAGGTTTTTGGGCTGGAAACAACTTAGGTGGCCCTTGGGTGGGAGCGTTATTTGTGCCGTTGGGTATGGCCTTAGGTTCCTTGCTCCAGGCTATTTTGGGAAAAGCTGGGTTCCTGCTTAACTGGGGATACTTCCTGGGATTGTTGATTGGCCATGGGGGACCCATTGGTTTGATCACAAATTTACTCTTTACCCTTCCAGATGGACCTATCGGGTGGATCGCAAAGATAGTAGATATCGTTATCGTTACCGATAGAGTTTGGAGTATCATTAACGTTTTCCGTTCTTGGGGTGCTCAAGGGTGGTCTGCTTTAGGGCAGTTGATTAAAAATCCGTTGAGCCAGCTGATCAATCAGCTAATAGGTGGATTCTTTAGGAGGATTTGGGCTGGTCTCAGGTACGGACTTTGGTCGGTGGGGGTTTTCTGGCAAGCAGCGTTTAAACCGTTTTTATGGTCCCTGGCTTTAAGATTTGCAGGTTGGTTTACTAACGGCAGCTTAACAGGTGTTTTAACCGCAGCCAGGGGAGCGGTTTGGACGGTTTTGAGAGCCTCCTGGGGCATTGTCGCTCGAAGTGCGGTCTGGGCTTTTGGTCTTGGTGTCCGTGCTTTAGTCGGTTTGTTCGCAGGTGCTTCCTTAGCAGCACTGGGATGGCTTATTGTTGCAGCACTAGTGGCATTACTAATTTATGGTTTGATAGCCTTTGTGTCTTTTAAAGGCGAACCGGTTACCAAAGAAAACATTCTTATCTCTGTGACTCCTGTTGGAACTTCGTTTGGCTGCAACGGCAAAATACCGAAAAATGATGACCCAAATGCCACCCAAAGCATTAAGTTCCAGATTAGAGTACTAAACAACACCCCCTCGGATCCAGATACCGGTGGGGTGAAAATAGCAGTTAGTGTCGTTGCCAAACCCAGTTTTGGAAACCTACCCTTACCAATTGCAGATTTAGTACCGAGCGATAAAGCAGTCCCTGGAACCGATAGGATAATAATTAACCCTGGCGCAGTTGAAACATTTGAACACACTATTGAAAATTTTAGTTTGAACCAGGATACTAGGGTTACAGAAACAGCTGAGGCTCTTGGGATAAAAGATGTGAGGGATGATGGGAGCGGTGGTAAGTTTGAGATAAGCGGTCTTGGTAGTTGCTCCATAAATATCGGTAATCCAGTTTTTGACACCCCCACTGGGTATCCAGTAGCCGGAAAAATCTCGACCCCCGCCTTTAAAGCAGGATCGTCTTTATTAGGTTATCATGGTGGTGGGGCAGTGGATATCGCCAGCCACGAGACTATTAGAAGAGGTGCTTCGATAAGAGGGGCATTTATTTATACAACTCATGAGGGGGTTGCTTATGCAGGTCCATACGACCCTGATGGATATGGAATATACGTTAGGGTGGTGGGGAGCAGTTTTGTTACCTACTACGCCCATTTAGAAAGTGCTGAGAGGGCAATATCCTTGGCAGGAGTGAACGGAGTCAGAGTAACAGCGGGTTGTCTGATAGGCCGAGTGGATGCGACTGGAAACTCAAGTGGGAGCGATCCAAATCATTTACACTATGAAGTACGAAGGTTTGTAGGCGGTCGAGAATTTCCTTTTGAATCAGATATGAAAGAGACTTTTAAGGCTTTCCAGCCAAAAATAACTGACAGGGATGTAATTCAAGAAAATGAGGTTAATACCTCTGGAGGTAACTGTCTGAGTGCTCCATAACTTGTATGAAACCGGATAACTACGAAAGATTAAGAAAAATAGGACTTGTACTTTTGGGAGTAACTTCCTTAGCTTTACTAGTCTTCGTGACGTTTTTTTCCAAATCTACCCAACAGGAAAAAGAAATTCAAAGCCCTCCTCAAGAAAAGTCTGACCAATCAGAGACTTCCGGAGAAGCTGTTACAAGTCAAATACCACAGCTAAATATTGAAACTGTTGAAGCCCCAGAGTGGCGGCAATCCTCCACAACAGCGACCTTTAGTATTGATGAAAGCTTTTTAGAGAGCAAACTAATGGTTTACCAAAAAACCGCTGATGGACTAGTCTTAAATGACGTTGAAGCCAAGAGATTGGCGGCTGAATTCGGCTTTGGAAACATCCCTCAAGAAAGCATTTCAGACCAAGGCAAGGTTTGGACTTGGCTGCGGGGTGGGGACTCCTTAAGTA
>MHDB01000037.1:6873-18788 GCA_001816835.1 Candidatus Woykebacteria bacterium RIFCSPLOWO2_01_FULL_43_14
TGAACAAAAGGACCTTGGAGTATTTTTTGGACAGTCTTAACGATCCCGATATAGTCGCTCCTGGTGTTGAAGTAATAGAAACAGAGGCTCTTGGTATTGCTAAAAATTTCCTTACCCAGAAGGGTCTGATGAATGACTACATTGATACCCAGAATCCCAAAATTTCTTATTCAGAAACTTACTCCTTGGAAACCGAAAAACCAAGTTTGGTTAAAAAGGAAATTGCCGGTATAGAATTCCCCTTAAAAATTGCAGACAAGCCCCTTTTAGTTTCTAAATCACTATCTAGCAAAGTAAAAGTGGGTGTTTCTTCTCGTAAAGTAGTTATAAGTCTTAAAATGCCTCTTTACAGTTCTATCTGGGGGGAGTTAGGGGAAGCGCCGCTCATCTCACTTGATGAGGCGAAGAATACTGTTTCCGGCGGCGGCGGAGTAATGGTCCAGAATAGCTTTTTTGGGGGAGCTAGTAGTGTTTTGCAAAGTTTTGATCTGAGCAGTGTTTATCTAGCCTACTATGGTGAAAACTACCAGGATCAGTACTTGCAGCCTGTCTATGTGTTTGAAGGTACGGGAATTTTGGAAGATGACACTGAGAGTAAGGTAGTTGTTTATGTTCCAGCGGTTAGGTACTAGCTATTTTACGAAGGCAGCTTTGTCAACCACAATTTTTAGTCTTTCTAGATCATCGTTAGTCAAATTTTGAGATTTTAGCCATTCAACTGCCTTGATCCTGTTTTCTTCAAAAGGGTCTTGAGTAATTTTGACTAGAAAAAGATCTTCCTCTACAAAATATACGATGTTAAAGTTATCGAAAAAGATTGGAAGTTTTGAAATAACTAAGGACTTTTTATCACCGACTTCTTGAGTTTCAGGCTTGTCTGGTTCTTTTCGGAGAATCGGTCCTTGGGGTGAGATAACATTTTGCTCTACAGGATCGACTGTCTGATTGGTGAGGCGAGATACCGACTCTACTTGTTGACTTGGGCTACTCTTGGGATTGTTAAGAACAACTAGAATTAAGAGTACTCCCAAAATTATTAGAGTTATGACAAATAAATTGCGGTACTTGGCGATGTTTTCTAGCATTATAGTCCCAACCTCAAGACGTGTCTATTATACTGTAACCAGGCTTCTTGAGGATAGGTGAGACCGCCATGGAAACAGGCACGATCGTAATCTACAGCTGGGTTATTCATATTGCTTGATCCAGCACAATAAGCCCGAGCGATTTTTTTAACGGTTGCTTGGTCCCAACTACTTTCGGATAGGCCACTCCCACTAGCAGTGTTTCCTAGGTCTCTTAAATGAAACGCCGCGCCATAGATGCTATCAGTCATATTTTTGAAATCAACTTCCCGCCCAACTAATGATTGAACCCGATTAGCCACAGAGTTGAAAGTACTTTTTAGAAACTGCATTAGCCCTCTGACATCTGAACCGGACCCACACGCTAGGTAATATTGACAAGTATTGTAGGCTAATGCTCTGACAATATCAGGATGATTGAATTCCCGACCCCTCGGGTCGTCATTATTTAGACCTACCCACCAGTTAGGGGTGCTAAAGCGTTTAAACTCCTCCTCGTTTACTCGGGCATAAAGAGAGCTACTTTCACGGTCAGCAATAGCATATAACATAGGCAGAGGAATTTTCGCGGACTGCGCGGCTTTTGAAAACACCTCTGCTACCCCTAAGCCCGCGCTTATACCCGTGGTAGGCAAGCTGTAGGTACTGTCTAAAGATGAGGACAGCGAGAAAGGATTAAAAGCTAATACTCTACGGGTATTGATAAGTGAGTCTCGTATCTGGGCTGTTCCGTAGGTTTTGACGTTGATGTCTTTGGAGGTGCTAGATCCGGCTGAAGTGGTGAGATTGAAGCTAGATTTGACCGAGTCGTCTTCCCGTTTGGTGTCCTTGCCAAAATTAAGATTGGGCATTCGAAAGGGTTGGGTGATTTGAAGAGTATTTTGAACATTTTGGATTCCATATGGAGTGCAAGTTTTGACTTTTAGGGCTAGCTCTGGGTTTGGGTTGCTGACCCCAAACAATTGATTTACCCAGTCTCTGGCGCCTGCGAAAGCTCCGGAGACTAGATTTACCAATCGTTGGGACCAAGGAATATTTAACTGTCCTTGCGATGGGTGTGAAGAAGTTGGGGCGGAGGTTACATCAACCTTTTCATTAGCAACGATTGATGGTAAGTTGGGCGGTTTTATAAAAGAAGAATTGGTTTCACTAAGCTTGTTATATTTTCCTAGATAACTTTCTGGAATACCTATTTTTTGATCACTCACAGGCTTGATATCAGCGGGCGCATTTTCGAACTGCCCTTCGATAGTTATTTTTGAAGGAATTGCGCTAAATTTATCTTTGGGATCCTGGTTTGTTTGGTAGGGAGGTCTTAGATTTTTCCACAGATTGGTAAGATCATTAGTTATTGTGTCCCAAGTACTTGTATTAACTTGGGTTATTCGATTTCCTTGCGGTTCTAGGTTGACACTTTGCACACCTCTAGGTATATCTTCTTTGATAGTGTCTGATTCTAAGTCTGTGCAAGGTATCCCTGATATGTCAATCTGCTCCCCGCAGTCAGCAGGACAGCTTGCTGATGTTTCGGTTTCTGAGCAATAATTATCGCCACACAGACTTGAGTCTCTGCCGGAATCTTCTTCACTGGAGTCAGCAGCAAAGACACTTGTTGTAGAAACTAGTAGTAATAAAGTCGAGAGAAATAGTGTAAGGAGTTTTTTCATACGTCCAGCGTTAGGGTTTTGGAATTTCAAAATTTCGGAGATCTACCCCAGTAAATCTAGTGAGAATATCAATTATGAAATAGGCTATTAGGACCATTGCCAAGCCAAATATAGAAATGGTGATAGTAATTTTGGCAGAGGCAACCGCCTTTTGATCTCCTTGGGCCGAGATGTACTTAATACCACCGTAAGCAATGAAGATAAAAGCGACTAAGCCAGCCAGAGGAGCTACAACCCCAATGAATTTTTGATAAACACACTCCAGATGATAAACTCCTAAAGTTTTCCCACTAATAATATCTGGATCGCTAGAGAACTTGCTGCAGTCGATTGCGAAAGCGCTCTGGGGAGCTGCTAGTAACAGGAATGTTAGTAGAGTAAGAAAAAAGACTTTTAATTTGATTATCATGTTACTAATTTTTATCATATGCTGTCTTTGTAGTCAAACCTATCCAAACAAAACTCGCCCCGAGAGGCGAGTTTCGAAATTACATAATTTCCGCGAGTATCTTAGTCAAATGGCGTTCGATCAGCTGTTGTGGGAAGCTTGATATTACCTAAGACGTTAATCCCAAAGGCGGCTTCGAGTATTTTGAAGACACCGTAAACTGAAAGAATGATTAGTAATCCAGTGAGAGCTGCGGTGATGCGGTCTCTTGCAGCCTGGGTCGCCATCTTATCTCCGCCTGACGTGAGCCACTGCACACCACCCAAGATTAGGTAGAGAAACAGTAAAATAGAGGCGATTACTAAAACGAAGGTAAAAACTTGGCCAAGCAACGAGCCAATACTATTGAAGGGCGTTACTTCTACATTAACCCCTCCTGAAACCGTTGCGCGATTTTCTGCACCTGCTGGTTGGGCAAAAGCAAGACTTGCCGTTGCTAGGTACGCTGGGGCGGAAACTGCTATGGTTCTAACCGTTTTTATTAAGTTCATTTTTGGTTTTCACCTCCTTCCAAATTTTTAACATAAACTGATAAGGTTGTCAATCTATGGACAGTTAGGGTCCTTAATTAAATAAGGTATACTGTCCGGGGCAGTTGGGAGTTTGATACTACCCAAAACATTAATCCCAAAAGCGGCCTCAACGATTTTCATTACCCCGTAAACTGACAGGATAATGAGAATTCCCACAAGTGCGGCGGTAAGTCTGTCCTTCGCTGCTTGAGTTGCTACTTTATCCCCACCACTGGTCATCCACTGCACACCACCGAGTATTAGATACAGAAAGAGAAGTATCGAGGCGGTTACTAGCACAAACACGAAAACCTGCCCTAGGAGAGAGCCCACGTTAGAAAAGGGGACAGATCCAGATGGAACGCATAAAGATTTGTATTGAGCAGCCAAAATAGGACTTACGGTTAAGCTAAAGAGACTAGTTAGAGATAATACGTAAGAAGCTATTTTCATTTTATATTGGTGAAGGGAACTTTATTCCTCCGCTAAGTATGGTAAGTCCAAATGCCGCCTCTAGAACTCTTATGATAGCGTAAACGGAAAGGACGATCAGAAGACCTATTAAGGCACTGGTGATCGTTTCTCGTGCTGCTTGAGTTGCTACTTTATCCCCACCACTGGTCATCCATCTTAGACCTCCAAAGAGTAGGTACAGAAAGAAACCTATCCCGGCGATTATGGTGGCTGTTTGGATTAAAATAGTAAGCAAACCTCCAGCACCCCCAAGATCCCTGATAGGAATACCTAAGAAATTATCGCCTGACAACACCCCCCCTAAACCAACACCTTTTCCTGGGCCTACGCCTACAACGAACTCTCCCGCGTTTATAGTGGGTACTGTCAACGAAAGGCTTGCTATTAAAATAGCTATACTGATAAGTGTTGTCATATTTTTAGATCATGGTGCAGGTGTTGGAAACTTGATTGGCCCGCCAACTATAGTTACTCCAGTTATACTCTCAACTATTTTAATGATTACAAAGCTAGAAGCTACGATCATGAGACCTACAAACGCGTGCATGATTATGTTTCTGGCTTCTAATGTGGCTTTTTGATCCCCACCTGCGGTAAGATACCGGAAGGCTCCAACAAGCAGATAAACCAAGAATGCTAGGCTAGCCACTATAAGTGCGGTGTCCCAGAATACAGAAATATAATAGGCTAAGTCAGTTCCACTCTGCTCTTTTCTTCCTCTTGGGCTAGGGAGGGCTTTATTTTCGATGTCTCCAGCTTGGAATTCGTTTACAGCTTCTATCCCAGAGGCGAATGAGAACATTAGGGCCACAATGAAAGTGAGTGCTGGTAAGTATTTGGCTGTAGCTAAAACTAGTTTTTTCATTATGGTCCTATGAATTTTGGATTAAGAATATTAATACCTAAGATTGCTTGAACGACTGCGGTTACAGCAACAGCGAGAACTACCATAACCAACCCAATAAAAGCGTTGGATATGGACTTACGGGCTTCGGTTGCCATTTTTTCATCCCCGGCACTGGTGAGATAGCGAAAAGCACCGTAAATCAAATACGCCAGGAAGCCTAGACCGGCGATAATAGTCGCTGCGCTGACAGCGTTGCTAATAAAAGCGCCAAGACCGCCTGGTTTCCCGTAGGTACTAGTTGGGCCAAACGGAGCCCCAATGGTACCAAAAGGGCTTTTTTGGGCATAGGTGCTGGTCACGCTTATGGCAAACAGAAAGATTGTATAACTTAGTATTTTTTTCATAGTTAAGGCAGTATTGGTACTCCAGTGATAGTTTGGAGTATCTCTATTATCCAATACGAAGTAAAGACAATCAAGAGACCGATTGCGGCGGAAGTAAGAGTTTTCTTGGCGCCGTCAATGGCTTTCTGGTCTCCGCCTGCCGTAATGAATTTGAAGGCGCCTAAAATAAAATAGCCTAGAAAGGCAAGGCCTGCAACCGTAACCGCAGCTGAAAGTATACTGGAAATAAAAGATCCTATTCCCATTGGTGTCCTCCGAAAGACAGCATCAATTCCTAAATTGCCTTGGAGTTTGAAACTATCTCCCGTGTTTACCTGAGCTTGGGCGGGGGGTATAAGGCTTGCTAGGATAGATATCCCAAAGATGGTTTGGAGAATCTCGATGATCCAGTATGCCGCGAAGGTAATGAGAAAACCGATGATCGCACCCACGATTGTTTGCTGTGCAGCTGACAGAGCTTTTGGATCCCCTTGAGCAGACAACCATTTAAACCCACCGATAACAAGATAGATTAGTGACATTAAGCCGGCTACTAGTATCAGCCAGGAAATAAGAGTTGTTGTTAAACCTCTGACTTCGGAAATTGCGGTCGAATTTGTAATGCTCCAAAGATTAAGGTTTAAAGGGTCGTAGAGACGTATTGAGGGGGTTTTAACTTCTGAAACAGCAAGTAGGCTATTCGAAGACAGAAGAAGCGTTAGAATTACGAACACTAGTGTTACTAAGAACTTTATTTTCATGGTGTTTTTATAGAATCTGTTCCTCTTTCAAATCCAGGAATTCCGAGAATATCTATGCCTACTACTCTCAATATAACCACTGAGAATACAATTAGCAATAAACCGGCAATCGCGGCTGTTATTTGTTCTTTGGCGTGTTCAATATGTTCTGGTTCCCCACCTGAAGTGATCAGGTGAAACGCACCAATAAGAAGAAATATAAAAGCCACCCCTCCCCCCATTTTTATGGCAGCGTCAAGTAGCCCACTTGCCAACCAGTCTGGTGCAGTGTGTATACAACCGATACCTGTAAAGATATGTTCCCCACCAGCCGTTGGGCATGAAGCTGCGTTACCCCCGATTATCGGATGTCCCGCATGGGCGAAAGCAGACTTTAAGCTTGAGACAAAGACAATAAAAAAATTGAGCAGAGTGAGAAGTATTTTTTTCATGAAAACATTTTAGGTCAGGAAATTACCTTTCTTGCTAGCTAATTCTAGCGTTCTTACGCTCCTATGTCAATTAAATATAGACTAGTTGTATTAAGTAAGAGCCTCAGGAGCTTGACTTTGAGGTGGCAGGTAGCTATATAGTGGAATTGACGAACTAATCAGCACCTTAACATGGTGCATATGAGGAGGAGATATGAGACTGGCCCTAAGACTATGTTTTGCGGTCCTGATAGCCCTTCTTTTGTCTGGTAATGTCTTTGCTCAGAGTGCAACCCCCACCCCCGATCTTGGTACTATAGAACTAAGTTTTAGAGATCACGAAGGAAAATATCTTACCGATCTTAGTATAAGCATTTATAGAACTCAGCGAAATGCGAATGGTGAGTTTGTACTTGACTATTCCAGGCGAAATTACGTGGGAGTATTGCCTTTTAAGCCAAACGGAAAAGGGATAGAAAGTGCTCAGGTACCCCCAGGATTCTACTTTTTGAGCCAAGCGTGTTGTCCTGAGGAGCAACTGCGTTTCCTTGAAATACACCCCGGCGTTTTTGAAGTAAAGACTGGTCAGACATTTAGCTACCACCCTATCTTCGCTAGAGTGGACTTTGTGGCACGCGCCGAAGACGGGTCGTTTGTTTACGCTGATGCTGGGTTATATATCCCGAAAAGAGATCCCAACGGTAAAATAATACCGCCTACTCCCGATTACAGCTCGAGGTTGAGTGGTCCGTTATATAAAGAAGGCGACATTAGGATGACAGGGAAGTTGGGAGTGGCTAGTGTTAAGGCACCCCCAGGTTTATACACTTTTGCCTATAGGTTAGAAGAGGGTCCTGTTGAGTGGACTTACGAAGAGATCACTCTAGAACCAGGAATGAGGTACTTAAAAGGAAACCTGCTTGACTGGTCTACTCGGGGTGCTCCGGGGAGGTACTACACCCAGACTGGTCAGAACCAGGGTGGATACAACGTTACTGATCAAGGTGACGTCCTTTTCTGGAGTGAGTATCAGAGACTTGGTGGTGTGGATGTCTTAGGTTACCCGACCAGCAGTCGGTTTACTTATAAAGGTAGGGTAATGCAGGCATTCCAAAAGGTTTTGCTTATGTGGAATCCTAGCCTTGGGGTCGCTGAGTTCTTTGACAGCTTGCGGGAAATGGCTACACTCAGAGGCGAGGAGTGGCTTACCTTTCAGGGAGTTCCGGAGCGGATTGGGTTTGAGACTGAGGACGAGGCTTACGCCCTACTAGAGCTTAACCCCACGATTCGGGATTATTACTACTCCTTGCCGAATTCTCTTGAGATGCTCGGGTTACCTGAAGGGTATGGAGAGAATCCGGAACAGATACTTATGAGGACTCGTAAGGGTGTTTTACAATTCTGGCTGGTTCCCAAACCTTGGGCGAAAGTTGGGGAGATCACTTTTATGAATGTAGGAGATTTGGCCAAGAGGGCGGGAATGATTCCAGAAGGATCTGTTAACCCGACTGCTGCCATTTAGGACTCACCACAAGGTTGAGTCCTTTCTTTTTGCGCATCAGCGCAATCCTCCCGAAGTCCTTCGACAGTGAGTCTTTCGACCCTGAGCTCAAGACCGAAGGGCTGCTCAGGCCGTTCGAGGCTCTGAGGAGCCCTCAGGCTCTCGAAGAGACAGTCGAGCTGCTACCTGCGTAGTGTGGTATGCCTCGGCACGATCCCGTTTCCCTGTCATTCTGGCTTGTCCAGAATCTGTTCTTTTCTCCAAGGAGGAAGGCTTGTTCTTTTGTGCCGACAAAGTGGTAGTTTGCGACTTTGCTGATCCAAAGTCGCCCAAAGGATCTTTCGCTCTGAAAACCCCAGCTAAAAACAAAGGAGTCTCCAGCGGGGAACCCCTCTGGAATTCCTGCACTTCGTGCTAGTCAGTTCCAGCTTCCCCTGTACAAGAATACCTTTGTTTTTCCCCAGCTAAGCTGGGTCGCCTCCAGTTTCAAGGCGAATACTAGAAAGAAAACGCGTCGCTTTCAAGGCTCGAATTAAGGCCGTGCTCACTTTCATGGCAAGGTCGAAAGGAAACTTTGCAGAATCCCTAATTCGAGATTCAAAATTCATTCCACGCGGCGGGCGAGGATTAAACTTCAAAGCTGTGGTAAAATTCGGTTACTATGAAAACTGCTCGGATCCTACTTTTGGTTTTTTTCCTAAATATTTTCGCGCCGATTTTGCATGCCGACGAGATCGACGACATTACTCGTGAGCTGCAGCTTAAACAGTCAGAGTATGCGCAGACTCAGCAAAAAATTGATCAGCTTAAGAAAGATCAAGAAAAGCTTAACCGTGACCTCGCCGATTTGGGGACTAAGCTAAGCGCTACTCAAGAGAATATTAACAACCTCGCAACACAAATAAGCTCAACTCAGCAAAAAATAAAAGAGCTCGAACAAATTCTTTCGGATCGACAAGCAAAGCTCGATAAGCAGCAACAGTTTCGCGATACCTTGATCGTAGACCTTTATAAAAAAAGCCAAGTTAGCTCTTTTGAGCTTCTACTCGCTGATAACAAACTAACTGAGGCTGCTCAAAGAATTGCTTTTCACTCCTCCAGTATTAATGAGGCTAAAAAAGTTATTTCTGACCTTAACCGAGAAATCACCCAGTTTAATGATGATAAAAAAACGATTGAAGATAGCAAGAAAAAGTTGGAATCAAACCTTGCCCAGATCGCTAGAATAAAAAATGATCTAGTTAAACAAGAAGGCACCACCAAGACCAAGTTGGCGCAAGCTGCTAAAGAAAAAAGTGCAGCTGAAAGCCAAATCCAATCTTTGGAGAGCGCTATTAAAGGCTTGACTACCAAGCAAAGAGAACTAATAGCCTCTAAATTTGCCGCTTCTACCCAAAACACGTCCATTGGGGACAGTGCTCCTGTTTCTGTTGCCTTGCCGGCTTCCCCTTTCAAGCCTGGTTACGCCTTTGCGAGTTACGGCTATCCACATCGGGTAGGGATGAACCAGTATGGCGCGTATGGCCGAGCCAAAGACGGACAAAATTTTCGCCAGATTTTGGAAGTTTATTACAACCTTGATGGTGGGGCTTTGAAATTGACGGAAGGTTATCCAACCCCAGATACCATTTCAGTCGAAGGCTATGGCAATATCTCCCTTGAAGATACTTATCTCAAAGGTATAGCCGAGATGCCCTCATCTTGGCCATTGGAGGCTCTCAAAGCTCAGGCAGTGGCGGCCAGAAGCTATGCGCTTGCGTATGTGGGTAGTGGAGGGACCATATGCACTGATCAAAGGTGTCAGGTCTACCTCGGGCATAACAAAGGAGGGGCTTGGGAACAGGCTGTTAATGAGACTAAGGGGATGGTACTAACATACAACTCCTCTCCGCTCACAGCTTGGTATGCTTCTACGGCTGGGGGATATACCCGGACAAGCGATGATGTTTGGAGCAACGGGAAGCCTTGGACCAGAAGACTAAAAGATTTTGGCGCTAATGGCGCTTATGATGGACCGTCCTATGGCAACTCACCTTGGTATCACAAAGCCTGGGGAGACAGGGAGGGTGGGAAGAACTGTCGCAGCGGAGGGTATAACCCTTGGCTGTCTGGGGAAGAATTAGAAGACATTTTCAATGCCTTTTTACTCTCTCAAGTTGATTCCGGTCTAAATCAGTTCCTGTCCCCACCAGATGGTTGTAACTCTTCAAACAAAGGCTGGAGTAAAGAACAAGTTAGGGATGAGCTTATTAAAAAAGGTAAAAAAGAAATAGGTAAAATCACTGACGTGTTCACGACCCAGGATGGGACTGGGTATACGGATTATATCTATGTAAACAGCGCAAATTACGCTCAAACTAGATTTGACGGTTATCAATTCAAAAGTATTTTCAATCTTCGTTCTATTGGTAACTTGGTTATCTGGACAAGCTACTATGATATCCTGGTTAACTAATTTTCAGTTTTCAGTTCCCAATTTACAATGAATAAGCAATGATTCAATGTGATATTGAAAATTAAAAATTTGGATTATTGTTTGGATTTTGGGTTCGATATGGTACAATCCCACTAATGGAACAAGAGGAAATTAAGGCTGCAGGAAGTTTTGAAGAAACCCCTAAGGCAACACACTTTGACAATCAGCTCGAAGGTGAAAAGATTGTTTTGGTTCTTAGGAAACACTGGTTTACCAACTTAAGGTGGGTATTTACTTCGGTAGTGCTTCTCTTTTTTCCCGCGATTTTGCTTAACGTGCTATTGGTTGGCTCCCCGGAGCTCGTCAATTCCGTCCCGCTAAACTACCAAATGGTCCTGACTCTCCTTTGGTATTTGATGGTTCTCGGCTTTACCTTTGAACAATTTCTGATGTGGTATTTCAATGTCTACATTGTTACAAATAAACGAATTGTCGATGTCGATTTCTTTGGTTTGTTTTATAAACAAATTTCGGAAACTGAAATTGATAAAGTTCAAGATATTACCCACCGAGTGGCGGGTATTCCGAACACCTTTTTTAATTACGGGGACGTTTTGATCCAAACCGCCGGAGAGACTCTTAATTTTGAATTTCAAAGTACCCCTTACCCAGCTGAAGTCCAAGCTAAGATTAGAGAGTTGTTAAGGAGTAATCAATGACAGAAGATCTGCTGAGCCAAGTTTTTAAATCCGTAGAACTTGTGACGTTTCTTAAGCCTATTACTTTGTTTCTGGTTGGTCTATACATCGTTTTTTCCTTGGTTATTATTCGTCAAGTAGGTCTTATGACGTCTTTCTTGGGTTCTAACACGACGCCGTTTATCAAAACCTTTTCTTGGCTTCACTTTTTCACGGCAGCAGGTATTTTTGTGATTGTTTTAGTTTTTATCTAAAACTACCATGTACTCATTTTCGCCCCACATAAAAAATCGCCTTAAACAAAAGGGCAGGAGAGCATTTCCAAAACTTGTTTTACCGAGTATTGGGAAGATTTTTGACCCAAGGCTTATTAGGTCACTCAAAAGGATTGCCCTAGCTGACTTCGAACTCCCCAGGAGTAGATACCTTCCAGACCATATCTCCTTAGTTATCTTTCGAGCCAAATTTAAAAGATTTTTAAAACTAATTCCTTGGTTCACGAAGTATTATATTACTAGGCTGACCCAACAAGCCAGGCGAAGAAAAAAAGCCTTTAGTCTTGCCTTATTATTAGGCTTATTCATCTTAAGTGTTAGCTGGGGACTTCTTACTCAGATTAGACTTCAGGCGAAGGTTAACCAAAATAAAGAACTACTTTCCTTGGAATCTAAGATCGAAGAGGCTATTAGCCTCTTGAAACTAAATCCACTGAA
>MHDB01000038.1:0-438 GCA_001816835.1 Candidatus Woykebacteria bacterium RIFCSPLOWO2_01_FULL_43_14
CTCTGATCAACATTTCCTCATCAAATTCTGAAATAACTACAAGTTAGTTTGCGACCTTGACTATGTGGATAGTTTCGGGATATATTTGGTATAAGTTCTACTATTTTTCGGTGTGACAACACAAATATGTTCGAAAAACTGTCTGAAAAAATTCCGGTTTTTTCTTTTTATAATCCCAAAGCAAGCCCACCAGCTGGCGGATCTCAACCTTTATACCTAAAATGGCAAGGTCGCATCCTTACCATCACTAAGGTGGGTCTTCACCACACCATTCACGAAGGCAGGTCCCTAATTCACGTTTTCTGCGTTGTTGCAGGTAATCTATTTTTTAAACTCCATTTTGATACCACAGCTCTCACCTGGACAGTCAAGGAAATTAGCGATGGAAATCCAACTTAACGCCTCTCTAGCCTCAAAAATGCACATCGACCTAAACAG
>MHDB01000038.1:451-5150 GCA_001816835.1 Candidatus Woykebacteria bacterium RIFCSPLOWO2_01_FULL_43_14
GTGGAGCAGCAAGCCAATCCCCTATGGCGAGGTAAACCCTTAGTCGTTGCTGCCTATGACAGTCCTGGCGGGTGCGTTCTTTCTCCTTCAATTGAAGCCAAAAAATTTGGAATAAAAACGGGTTTTAGGGTAAAAGAGGCTAAAGAGCTCTGTCCCAACGTAATTGTCCGCATGCCTGATCCGCCAAAGTATCATTTTGTTCACGACGAGATGATGAAAGTTTTTCGTGACAGCTGTCCAAAAGTAATTCCCAAGTCAATTGACGAAGCCTTACTTGATTTTGAAGATTTAGGCTACACAGAGGAAAAGTTAATCGATGTCGCCATATCCATAAAAGACAGCATAAAAAGGAGGGTTGGGGACTGGTTGACGGTCAGCGTGGGTATCGCGCCCAATAGATTCTTAGCCAAACTCGCTTCTGGTTTACACAAGCCTGATGGATTAGACGTCATTAACGCCCAAAACTTAGTCCAAACTTTGGCTAAACTGGGCTTAGTTGATTTACCCGGGATAAATGTTCGCTATGAGGCAAGACTCAATGCTAACGGAATTTTTACACCCCTAGATTTCTTACGATCAGGCAGAGACTTGTTACAAAAACAAGTATTTGTGAGCATTGTGGGGTATTATTGGTTTCAGCGGCTCAGAGGATTTGAGATCGACAACGTTGATTTTCTGAGACGGAGTTTTGGTCAAGAATACGCCATAGGTAAACCACTAGCAAATCCTAGGCAATTAAGTAGCCTACTTTATAAACTTTGTGAAAAGATGGGGCGACGATTACGAGAAGGAAAATTTAGCGCCCACGGAATACACCTTGCCTGTAGCTATGAAGATCAAACATTTAACCACAGGTCACAGGTACAGCACACCCCAATGTACTCCACCAAATCTTTGTTTGTGAGCGCTCAAAGAGTACTAAATAGCTTTGGGTTTACCAAAAAGATTACTAAACTGGCTGTCTCATGTTACGACCTGACAAAAGTAAGCTCATCAGATCAGTTGTGCTTATTTGATTATCAAGACAAGGACAAAAATCTTACCGAAGCCCTAGATAAAATAAACAACCGATTTGGGGAATATACCGTTAAACCTCTACTTATGCTGGAAATGGAAGATAAGATACTAGAAAGGGTTGCTTTTAAAAGTTATGATTGAAAATTAGACCACTCTCATGAGAAAATAAGTAGCAATGTCTGAAGAAACTGAAATCACTTCCGAAGAAGCGTATAAAAAGCGTTATGATTCGGTACTACTTACAGCTAGAGGCGTAATTGCTAAGGTGTTAACTGATGATAAGGAAGGATCGACTCATCAAAGATTTATCCTCACCACTCCTTCTAAACAGACACTACTAATACTAAATAATCTAGAGAGGTCTTATCGCCTACCAATTGAGACGGGTCAAAATGTGGAAGTCAAAGGCTTATATCGTTGGAATGACCTGGGTGGTCTGATCCACGAAACACACCATGATAGCCGAGCAACGCACCAAGATGGTTGGATAATACTCACGGATATCAATAAAAGAAACTCCCCCAAACAATAGCTTTTAGTGACTATGGATAAAAAAGAAACACCGCCACAAGACAGCGAGCAACTTGGAACAAATGAGGTCAAACCTGCTCCCCCAGTTCTGGAAAATGATCCTCTAATAAAAACCAAGTTAATCGATCAACTAAAAAAACCTTGGTTTAAGACCTTTACTAAAAAACAAAAAATCCTGTTTGGTTTAGGTACTACTGTTGCCATAGTTGTAACCTATCTCCTAGTCTTCCCCACTTTCAATTCTTCAGGGTCTCCAATACTTTCAATCAGTAACAATATTCTGCAAAAATTCACCCCAGACCCAAAGATAGATTGGCCCAACAACAAATTTGGGATTTATTCCTACCGAGACCACACCTCTATTGAATACGGCGCGGAATTAGTCAACTCGAGTGGTGGGGATTGGGGCTGGATACTCTTTCCCATGAATATCAAGGAAACGGATCAAGTTAATTGGAATTCCACTTTCAAACTCCTAAGCGAAAAACACCTTATCCCAATCATACAAATTGTCCTAGATCCAGGAACTACCCCTAATGATAAAGATATTAACTCTATCGCCACTTTCCTGGACAAGCTCGAATGGCCGACTAAACAAAGATTCATAAGTGCGTTTAACGAGGTCAACGCGGCGGAGTATTGGGGAAATAAGATCGACCCCGAAGGACATGCCCAGGTTTTGGATAAACTCATTTCCACTTTCAAGGGAAAGTCAAAAAATTTCTTTATCACCAATGGCGCTTTCAATGCTTCCGCTCGAACTGGCAAAGTCAAAACAGATCTTGGAGTTCAAACAGAATACCTCGACATGAGAGATTTTTTGACCAGAATGGAGGCCAAAGTCCCTGGGATATTTAAGAAACTAGACGGTTGGGCAGCACACACGTACCCCCACCCTTTTTACAAAGGCAAGGCTACTGATACCAGTATCGAAGGCGAATCGGAGGATGAAAAAGGGCGCAACACCATGAGTTCATATAAATGGGAGCTGAATTTCCTAAAAGAAAAGTTCGGGGTTGAGCTTCCTGTTTTTATCACTGAAACTGGCTGGCCTCATAGAGAAGGGACCAAAGTGCGCTCTGAGTGGCTTGATCAGTTTACCGTAGCGTCTTACTATAAATCTGTCTTCAACGACATCTATCTCCCAGATGAGAGGGTTATAGCTGTCACTCCTTTTGGTATCCAGATCAACACACTCGACAACTTCAGCTTTGTTTCCAAGTCGGGAAAAAAGTTCCCCCAATTCGAGACAATCAAGAATCTCCCCAAGACCAAAGGCCAGCCCCCACTGAAGTAGCCATTCACACCGATTGTATCTGGATCGGGTATAATAAGGTTCATGGACGAACTTAGAGCAAAAATAGAGCTTATTGAAAAAAGGGTTCACAACCTAGCACAAAAGCTAAATTTAGAAGGAAAAAGAAAAACACTTCGGGAAAACGAGTCCGTATCACTCAAAGAAGATTTTTGGTCTGACAACCTCAATGCCCAGAAAGTAATGCGGGAAATTGATGGAATTAGATTAGAGATTTCCTCGATCGAAAAAATCGAGTCCCGCCTACAAACCGCTAAAGAGCTAGTTAGTCTCGTAAAAAATCGACCTATCACAGGAAATGCTGATCCAGACACTATTTTATTAGTCGAGGAACTTCATAAAGAAATCCCAGCAATTGAGGCGGATATCGAAAAACTAGAAGTTGCCTCGTTTCTTAGCGGTCGTTATGACCCAGGTAACGTTATACTTTCTATTCACGCTGGCCAAGGCGGCACTGAAGCCATGGACTGGGTATCAATGTTACTTAGGATGTATCTCCGTTTTGCCGAAACTATGCACTGGAAAACCGAAATCTTAGATCAGTCAGCCGGGGAGGAAGCAGGCCTTAAGACTGTTACGCTAAACATTGAAGGTTTCCGAGCTTACGGTTTTTTGAAAAGAGAGGCTGGGACTCATAGATTAGTACGGCTCTCTCCCTTTAACGCCGATAATCTAAGGCAAACTTCCTTTGCCTTAGTTGAAGTACTACCAGAAATTAAAGAGGACGCGGACATAGTTATTAAACCGGAGGAAATAGAGACTGAGACCTTTCGTTCAGGCGGGGCCGGTGGTCAAAACGTCAACAAAGTGGAAACCGCGGTCAGACTTAGGCATTTACCCAGTGGCCTCGTGGCCTCATGTCAGACCGAGCGTAGTCAGTTTCAAAACAAAGAAAACGCTCTCAAAATGCTCAAAGCCAAGCTCTTCCAAAGACAAGAGGCGATCAGAAAAGGGGAATTAAAAGATCTGAAAGGGGAGTACCGTCCTGCCAGCTGGGGTAACCAAATCCGATCTTACGTCCTCCACCCCTACCACATGGTCAAGGATCTTCGTACTGGGTATGAATCGTCTAATCCCGAAGCTATTCTAAATGGGGAAATCTATCCTTTCTTAGAGGCCGAGGTCAGAGACCTTTCCAATAAGTAACTTTTAAGAATTTCGCCTTGAATAAAAAGTCTTCTTGTGGCAAAATGGTTGTACTCAATGATTGAATTTGTCAATGTTACCAAAAAGTACAAGAACGGTACAACTGCCCTTGATGACGTCAATCTAAAAATCGACGAAGGACAGTTTATCTATCTTATTGGCCCTTCGGGTGCTGGCAAAAGCACTCTCCTCAAACTTGCCATTAGAGAAGAGAAGCCTACCTCCGGCAAGGTACTTCTTGATAGCATTGACGTGGTTAAGCTCCCCAATCGAAAAATCCCGAAACTCAGACGCAATATCGGCATGATTTTCCAAGACTTCAAGCTGTTACTTAAGAAAACCGTTTGGGAAAATGTGGCTTTTGCTTTGGAGGTGTCTGGGGAAGCCACTGAACCAATTAAAGTAAAAACTAGTGAGGTTCTTAATCTGGTTGGTTTAACAGACAAGTCAAACCTCTACCCCCATCAAATCTCCGGAGGGGAAGCACAAAGAGCGGCCATCGCCCGAGCCGTGGTTCTTAATCCCAAAATCCTTCTAGCTGACGAACCAACCGGTAACTTAGACCCTAAAAACGCTAGTGAGGTCCTTATGCTCCTAGAAAAACTTAACAAAATGGGCACTACTATTGTCATGGCCACCCACAAAGAGGACCTAACCAAGGATTCTAAACACCGCTTTGTCAAAATAGAT
>MHDB01000038.1:5269-5512 GCA_001816835.1 Candidatus Woykebacteria bacterium RIFCSPLOWO2_01_FULL_43_14
CACCCAAACTCAAATAGACGAGGTCAAAGAAGTGCTAACTAACACTGGACAGGTAGACAGTATAAAATTTGTTTCCAAAGAAGAAGCTCTGGGGATTTTTAAGGAGCAGAACAAAAGTGAACCCATCCTTTTAGAGTACGTGACTTCTTCTATCTTGCCAGCCTCGCTCGAAGTTTCGGCAACTGACGTAGGTTTTCTTACCCAGATAGCCGACATCCTAACTCAGGAAAAAATCGTTGATGA
>MHDB01000038.1:5586-5844 GCA_001816835.1 Candidatus Woykebacteria bacterium RIFCSPLOWO2_01_FULL_43_14
TGGTGAGTCTTTTCTTAGTAACATCTATCCTAATCATGCTAATTATGCTTGGGGTTTCAATATCATCTTTTAAAGACGAGATTGAAATAATGCGCTTGGTGGGCGCCTCCTCTAGCTATATCCGAAACCCTTTTATCTTTGAGGGTATACTATACGGGTTAATTAGCCCTCTCCTAGCAGTCAGCGGAGTTTACCTTCTCTATAAATACTTGTCCCCTATCATCCAGCCACTTTTCTTGAGTATTCCTATGTTCCCGA
>MHDB01000038.1:5911-7183 GCA_001816835.1 Candidatus Woykebacteria bacterium RIFCSPLOWO2_01_FULL_43_14
CACCTCGGTTGTGGCCACCTGGAAACACCTCAAGGTATGAGAACCTCTCTTAAGTCGGTCATTATAACCATCGTGACCACTACTCTCCTACTGCTATTTGTATCCCCAGTCATGGCTGACATATACGAGGATCTTCAGAAAAATCTGGCTGAGCAAGAACGGATTAATAAGCTCTTAAACGAGACAATCAGCAAAGAAACAACTCTTAAGTCTCAGATAAGCTCGATGAACAACCAAATACGACTGACCGAACTTAAGATCGAGGAGGCGAAAAATAGAATCGATTCAGCCAAAACCCAAATCGAATCGCTCGGTCTAGATATAAATGTTCTCTCCTCACGGGTTGGTAGAATTGAAGAATCTGTAAACCTTATTTCTAGCGTCTCGGCGCAGCGAGTAAGGGCAATTCACCAAGCTAATTTCATCCCCAAGTTCCTACTGCTTTTTGACTCTGAGGGTCTGGACAAAGCTCTAAGTAAATATAGCTATTTGGACGAAGCTAGAAAACAGGATATAAAACTTCTGAAAGAGCTGAAGGAGAGGAGGGATGATTACAATGATAAGAAAAGGATCCTCTCCGAAAAGAAACAGCAAGTTGAGGAACTTAAGGTTCAAGTAGAAAAGGAAAAGCAAAATCTAGAGTTCAGAAACAACGACTTAGCAAAACAGAAAAAAGAAAAAGATGATCTTCTGGTATTAACTAAAAACGATGAGGCCAGATATCAAGGAATTATCAAACAGCTAAAAGCCGAAGCTGACTCCATTCGGAAAGCGATCACCAATATCGGCGCCGTCATAGGACCAGTGAAAAAAGGCCAGGTAATAGCGGCTATGGGAAGTACAGGATGCTCAACCGGACCACATTTGCATTTTGAAGTTTTTGAAAACGCTAAGGTTGCTGACGGGGCAATCATCGGAACTCGGGCTAACCCTCATAAGTATCTAGACAACGGTTCCTTAGGCGCACCTGTTCAGGGTTACGGCAATAGTACGATCATCACTACTGAATATGGCGAGACTTACGGCGTTTTTGGTTACCCCTCAGTCCATACTGGTCTTGATATCGCTCCAAGCAGCTATGAGGGAACGGGAAGGCCCATCCTGGCCTCAGGTGATGGTACAGCTTATTCCACTTCAGCGCCCTGTTCCTACAGTATCCAGGGAGGTAGTGCTGTAGGTAAAGGGGTTGTCATTGACCATAAGAACGGTCTGGTGACTTTGTACTGGCATATTCTCTAATGGTACTATTGATTTGTGCAGCTTGCCATACTG
>MHDB01000038.1:7248-7547 GCA_001816835.1 Candidatus Woykebacteria bacterium RIFCSPLOWO2_01_FULL_43_14
CATACCTATTAACAATTCTCAGGTAACCACATCCAAATTAACCTGGGAAGCCCCATCGTACTCACTTTACTCCAACAACCCGTACCGGGTTCAAGTTGACGATAATCAAGATTTTTCAAGTGTCTACCGAGATTATAGTACCAATAATACTTACTACACACCTGTCTTGACCGAGGGAAATTGGTTTTGGCGGCTTAAGGCCAAAGATAGCACCGGGGTTTGGAGTGACTGGAGTAGTGTCTGGTCATTTAGCTTACTAAGTTCCAGTCCTATCCCATCACCCTCACCGGAACCAGAAA
>MHDB01000039.1 GCA_001816835.1 Candidatus Woykebacteria bacterium RIFCSPLOWO2_01_FULL_43_14
ATCTTAGTCGTGTTCTTTTTTACCTGGCTGTCGTTACCGATAATAATTGGCTTAGGTCTTTTTTACAGTTTTAGGGGCTTACTATGAACGAACCAAGGCCGTTTTCGCTAATCTCTTATAATCCTGAAACAAAAACTGAACAGGCTTTAAGTCTTAATCCTGAGTCTTTAAGCAGAATTGATTCAGAAAAAAGTCAAGTTCTGGGGAAAGTTAACAACCACTATCTAAGTATCCGTCTCCCGATGAAGGAAAATCCACTACTTTTCGTCGTTATATACAAAGTTCTTAGATTTGTTGGGTTCAGTTGGCTAATACTTACACCGCTTCTCGGAGGCACTCTACTCCTGTTTCCTATTTTTGACCTCAACCCACCAGTATCCCAGGAAAGCTTTTGGCTAATTTTAGCGGTTAATCTTTATTGGCTTTATTTTTTCCTAAAAAGAAGTCAGCCTCCCAAAGCAGTTGGTCTTGATCTAGGAAGTGACCCCAACATTATTCAGACGTTTAGCAACCAATCCATCAGTCTTATCCAGTCAACTCGGTTAAAAACAAATCAGCCTAATCATCTGGATTTATTTCTTACTTCCTTAGAGCACCCCAGAGTCAAAATGATAGTCAACCGCTTGGGTATTGACCAAAAAGAGTTCCGATCTTTGCGACACGCCAGCTCCAAAACGCCCTTAGCTAAACATCTTCCCGCTAGTCTATCCGCGTGTCTGTACTTGGCCTACGAGGAGGCCGCTCACCTGAATGAACGTTTTGTCGAGCCAGAAGATCTTTTTCTAGCCAGTCTTAAGATCCCGGGTAACCACCTGGAAGTTTTTAAAAAACACGAACTTAGTTTTGAGTCTATAGAAAAGTGTGTTTCCTGGGTGGTTGAGGAATTGAACAAAAAATCAGTTCAAAGTCTCTTGAACAACTTCCTCTCACCAGTCGGGGGCCTCAATAGAGACTGGACTGGCACCATCACTCCTGAATTAGATACTAGTGGGATTGATTTCACCCGTCTGGCTCAAAAAGGGCTCCTGCCAGACATTGTCGGGCGAGATGAGGAAATCACCAAAATCGCCGAGCTTCTTCAAAGCTCAAAAAACAATGTTCTACTCGTCGGCCCTGCCGGTAGTGGTAAGACGGCAATTGTTGAAGGTCTGGCCAAAAAAGTGGTCTTTGGAGAAATACAATCAAATCTTAAATACAAAAGAATCGTCTCCTTAGACGTGGCGTCCCTTGTCGGTGGGACCAAAACAACCGGGGAGATTGGGAGCAAAATCACCAAAATTGTTAAAGACCTTCAGTACGGCAACGTGGTACTTTTTCTAGACGATCTGGAAATAGTTTCCTCAACCAAACTAGATCAAGGCGAAACTTCTTTACTCGCCCTACTCGAGCGCAGCCTGGCTTACGGTAAGCTTCAGGTGATCGCCTCTACTACGCCAGAAGGTTACAAACGGCATATTGAGACCCAGCCCAATATTGCCCGGCTTTTTCAAACCGTAACTATCAAGGAGGCTAGTGAAAAAGAATGTCTAGCCATCCTACTTTCTTATGTACCAGTCTTAGAGCGGAAGAACAAAATTTTCATCACCTACCCAGCTGTGGAACAAGCAGTGAAACTAAGTAACCAGTATCTTAAAAACAAAGTTCAGCCTGATATTGCCTTAGAAGTACTGGAGCAAACTACTATTTCAGTATCAAAAACCAATACAAAAGTAGTCTTAAAAGATCACGTTGAAAAGACCATCACCGGGCTAACCCAGATTCCCCTAGCCCCATCTTCAAAAGAGGAAACTAGCGTTTTGCTTAATCTGGAGAAAAAACTTCACGAACGAGTGGTTGGTCAGGAGGAGGCCATTACCGCGGTCAGCGACGCGATGCGCCGCCTCAGAGCCGGCCTAAAGAACGGTACTCGGCCAATCGCGACTTTTCTTTTTCTTGGTCCCACAGGAGTAGGTAAAACTGAGCTGGCCAAAACTTTATGCAATGAATATTTTGGGAGTGAAAAACGCATGGTAAGACTGGACATGAGTGAATACGAGACCGAAGAAAGCATCTCTGGCCTAATTGGCCCGCCTCCCGGACAAGAAGGTTTTGAATCCGGTGGTCAGCTTACCCAAGCAGTCAAAAATCAACCCTTCAGTCTCATCCTCCTTGATGAAATCGAAAAGGCCAATCCCAAAATCATCAACCTTTTCCTTTCGTTAATAGACGAGGGCAGGCTTTCTGACAGCAGCGGTGAGGAAGTCGATTTTACCAACACGATCGTTATCGCCACCTCCAATGCCGGCTCGGATCTCATAAAAAGTGAGGTGGAAAAAAACACACCTATTCAAAGAATCCAGAGTGACGTCATTAACGAGATCTCAAAATATTTCAAACCTGAGTTTCTAAACCGCTTCGACGGCATTATTGTCTACAAGCCACTTTCGGTTAACGAGGTTATGAAAATCGCAATTATCTTTTTGGATGAGCTATCTAGTCATCTTAAGGAAAAACAAATTACCTTCAGATTTGGGCCAGAGTTAGTCGATCAGCTCGCCAGCCTGGGATACGATCCTAAATTTGGCGCCCGCCCGCTAAGGCGGGTAATTCAAGAAAAGGTCGAGAATTATCTGGCCAAACAGATCTTGGCAGGAAAAATAAAAAGCGGGGATACCGTGAATCTCGCAAAACTTCCTGATTAAAGAAAGCGCCTATTTCTTACGATAAGCGCCTGAAATATAGAGATACGTTACGTAAACGATTAGCGGATAGTCAATTCTCTGCCAAGGAATAGGTGTTATCTGAATAGACCTAGTTTTATCTAAAACAACCGAAAACATCAACCGCCGACAGCCTCGTCCCTGCTTCACTTCAACTTGCACCACGTTGGTAGAAAACCCTAAACGGGTACGAAGAAGCGGGCAGCGCTCAATGTCAAAGAGATCCAACCAAAAGAGTTTTCGACGAGCAATTTGAGGATCGCATACTCTTAAATACTCGGCAACCATCTCAAGTACCAGACGATCTGTGTCACGCAAAACACCGAGCAGCATAATCCCTTCCTCCACCCTAATTCTAGCTACTTGGCCTCTTGGAAGTCAAATGCGGTAAAAAGTTGGAACTGTAATTAGCACTTAGATATTGACAAGTGCTAATACAGGCGGTTAAACTTATTCTATATGAACCATGAACTACGTTCAGAACCATATTTTCACTTTACTGTTTACAAAATGGTTGAGGCGTGAAAATGGAACTCCCTCGATTCACGCTTAAATCTCAAGAAGTAATTGAGGCTGCGCAAGGCCTCGCTGCCGAGAATAATAACCCAGCCCTTACTTCCCTGCACTTGCTGGCGGCTCTATTAAACCAGAAAGACACTATTATCGAACCCTTGCTAAACAGCCTCGGAGCGAACCAGGTAGGTTTGTCCTCGGAAATAGTGTCTCAAATAGAAAAACTACCTAAGTCTTCAAACGTCTCCCCAGATAATTTAACGATTGAGCCGGAGTTGCGAAAAGTACTTGACCAGTCCGGACGTGAGGCTAAGAAACTGGAAGACGAGTATATTAGCGTCGAGCATTTGTTATTGTCCCTAATCCAGACAGATTCCCCCGCTCAGAAGATTCTTTTAAACAATGGGCTTGGCTTCGATACCATTGCAAACACTCTTAAGTCTTTAAGAGGCAATCAGAAGATAACTGACGATAGCCCGGAAACTAAATTCCAGGTTCTTGATAAATACGCCCGAAATCTCACCAAACTCGCAAGTGAAGGTAAGATCGACCCGGTCATTGGGCGGGATGAAGAGGTAAGACGCGTGATGCAAGTCTTATCCCGCCGAACTAAAAATAATCCTGTGTTAATTGGTGAACCAGGGGTCGGAAAGACGGCAATTGTCGAAGGGTTGGCCCAAAGAATTGTGTCAGGGGACGTCCCAGACACCCTCAGAAATAAAGAAGTCGTCGCACTGGACATAGCTTCCCTGTTGGCAGGAGCCAAGTATCGCGGAGAGTTCGAGGAAAGACTAAAATCTGTCCTTAAAGAGGTGACCGAGAGTAACGGCAAAGTCATTTTGTTTATTGACGAACTGCATACCGTCGTCGGCGCGGGGGCCAGTGAGGGGGCAATCGATGCCGCCAACATGTTAAAGCCCGCTTTAGCTCGAGGGGAACTCCACACCATCGGTGCAACCACCTTAGACGAGTACCGTAAATACATTGAAAAAGATGCCGCTCTAGAGCGTCGATTCCAACCCGTTTTGGTTGAAGAGCCCAGTGTCGAGGATACCATCGCCATTTTACGCGGGATTAAAGAAAAATATGAGCTCCATCATGGGGTACGGATTACCGACCCCGCTATTATTGCGGCTGCGACCCTATCTCATCGGTACATCAGCAACCGTTTTCTTCCAGACAAAGCGGTTGACTTGGTTGATGAAGCAACCTCTGCTCTGAAGATGGAAGTCGAGAGTATGCCAGTGGAGTTGGACAAACTAAAAAGGCGCGTCACTCAGCTTGAAATAGAGCGCGAGGCTTTGAAAAAAGAAAGAGATGCAGAGTCCAAAGAGCGACTCCATAAACTAGAGGAAGAGCTGGCTACATCTAAAGAGAGCTCAGTTAGTCTAGAAGGCCGATGGAAACAGGAAAAAGAAGTTATTCTCAATCTTAGAAAGGCTCAAGGAGAATTGGATAAGGCTAGATTTGAACTCGAAAAAGCAGAGCGGGAAGCAGATCTAAACAAAGCTGCGGAGCTTAAATATGGCCTTATCCCCGAGTTGGAAAAGCGTCTTAAAGAGCAGGAAAAAAAGATCAAAGAGCAAGGTAAAGATGGCGATCAACTGCTTCGCGAGGAAGTAACCGAGGAAGATATTGCCAAAGTAGTCGCCCGCTGGACAGGGATACCGGTCAATAGACTGGTTGAATCCGAATCCTCTAAGTACACCCATATGGAAAAAGAATTGCACAAACGGATGGTTGACCAAAATGAAGCCATCCAAACTGTTTCCAACGCCATTAGAAGGCATCGGGCTGGTATAAGTGAGGAAAGCCGCCCGATCGGCTCGTTTATTTTCCTCGGCCCTACGGGGGTAGGTAAAACTGAGCTGGCTAAATCGCTTGCTGAATTTATGTTTAGCGACAAAAACTCCATGGTCAGAATCGACATGAGTGAATACATGGAACAGCACTCGGTAGCGCGGTTAATCGGTGCTCCCCCAGGATACATCGGCTTTGAAGAAGGCGGCCAGCTGACTGAAGCAATCAGAAGAAAACCGTATTCAGTGATTTTGCTCGATGAAATCGAAAAAGCCCATTCTAGTGTATTCAACACGCTTCTCCAAGTCCTTGATGATGGTCGTTTGACAGACGGGCGGGGCCGTACCGTTGATTTTCGCAATACCGTCATCATAATGACCTCCAACTTAGGCACGGAAATTATCCAAAAGTATTCCAGCACCAAAACTCCAGCTATTATGAAAGAAGAAATCATGGGCCTGGTGAAAACCACTTTCCGACCGGAATTTCTTAATCGGGTTGACTCTATCGTTATTTTCAAAACCTTGAGCCAGGAAAACATTAAAGACATCGTAGGTCTGCAGCTAAAAGAAGTAATTTCAAGGCTTGAGGATAAGAAAATTACTCTGCTAATTAAACCCTCGGTCTATGATTTAATCACGCGAGAAGGTTATGATCCTGACTATGGCGCTCGCCCCTTAAAACGGGTGATCCAAGAAAGGATTCTAGACGAATTAGCCTTGCAAATAATTGAGAACAAAATAAAACCTGGGGACAAAGTTGAGGTGGCTGTAGAAAGTAATAAGGTGGTTTTCAAATAACCCCACTTCGCTCTTGCGAGCTACGCGGGGTTTCGTCCGCCAGAAGGCGGACTCAAAAGAAAACCGCCAATCTTTAGACTGACGGTTACCAGCGGAAGTAAGCATCCTACGTCCACAACCACTTCTTTCTCAGCGTGTCTTCAATAAGTAAGGAGATCGCAATGACAAGCAAAGTCAGCCCAGCTCCCAAAAGCAAGCCCTTACGAAATTCCCGGCGTAACCTTTTCACTTGCTTGCTCACTACCACCAAAAAAATGCTCTACCATAAGCAATAGGAATATTATTCCTGAAACAAGCAAAATTCCCAAAAAATTGACTAATGTTTCTGTATCCCAGAATTCCATAATCCCCCTTTTTTCCTAGGGGAAAGTATAAACTAGCACTACTATCTAGTCAAGCAAGTTATTTTTGGCTAGCCAGCACAAGATTGGAAAGGAGCATCGCCACTGTCATCGGGCCAACTCCACCAGGTACAGGGGTAATAAAAGAAGACTTGGAACAAACACCCTCAAATTCAACATCACCAACAATTTTTCCATCTCTCTGTCTGGTAATCCCGACATCAATTACCACGACACCATCTTTAACCATCTCCGCAGTTATCAAATGCCCAACTCCGGCACAAGAAACTAAAATATCCGCGGCCCGAGTGAAACTTGCCAGATCTTTGGTCTTATCATTGGTCACTGTCACAGTCGCGTTCTCGTCTAGCAAAAGATTGGCCACAGGCTTACCAACCAAGTCGCTACTCCCCACCACCACCGCATATTTTCCCACCAAAGTTTGGTTGGAGGAAGTTAGTATTTCCATAACTGCCCGAGGGGTTGCCCCCACGAATTGGGAGCCTTTGGTCAGTCCATCAACATCTTTAGTTCGTTCAATCTGGGAAAGAACCCGCTCTTTTTTTAAGCCTTTGGGCAGGGGAAGCTGAACGATAATACCCGTTACCGACTTATCATCATTCAAGTTTCGAAGATGCCTGATAATCTCTCCTTCAGGAACATCTTCTGGAAAATCAAGTACTTCGGCCTCAGCTCCTATCTCACGAGCTGCTTCCACTTTTTTATCGACATAAATTCGGGAGGCCTGATCCTCACCAATCATAACAATCGCCAGGTGAGGAGCGAGACCAGCTTCCGAAATCGTCTGTTTCAACCGAGCAGTAATGTTTTGGGCGTAAGCTTTACCATCAAAAACCGTAGTCATTTAGCCTAGCCCATTTCTAGTTATGTTAAAAACATACTTCGCCATTTGTCTAAGCTTACCCATATTACCAACCGCTTCGCTAAAAGTGGACGGGTGGTAGTTATCAATTACGGCCTCATAAAGATCGGTGAGTTTGTCCACATGGTTTTCTAGCGAAAACTGTTTTCTCCCGATTAAGGCTGAGGCCTCGCCAAAACGTGTTCTTTTCTCCTCATCTTTCAGCAAGCTCAAAGTAGCACTTGCAAAAGCCGTGGGGCTAATCTTGGTTTGGTAACCATTTATATCATCCTTCACTGATTCCAAATAGGCGCTATCTTGCACCGTCACCACCGGTAACCCTGAAACAGTTGCCTCCAACACCACCATTGGGTGAACCTCGCTTATGGAAGGGAAAACAAAAATATCCCCGTCAGCATAGACCTTAGGAATCTCAGCCATTGGGATAGGGCCGGTGAAAACAACCCTTTCTGACAAGCCGAGTTCCTCACTAAGTCTTTGGAGGTTTTCCAAATCAGCCCCTTTACCCACAATAACCAGAGTAGCTTCTTTACTCTTTGAAGCAACTATTTGAAAAGATTTAAGCAAAAACTCGACATTTTTTTCTTTGGAAACCCGACCTACAAACAGTAAAATTTTACCCCTTATTCCAAATTTTTCTCTTAAATAACCCTTTTTTTGTCCCGTAAATCTCGCTACATCAACGCTGTTGGGCACCACAAAGACAGGTTTGTGCACGCCATATCGAATCAACTCCTGCCTAATTTTTTCCGAAGGGGCAATAATAGCGTCGCACTGATTACCATAAACCCGTGTTAACACTTCAACCACTTTAGGTTTGATCACTTTGCCGTTGAAAATATAATGCAAATATGAAGTCAGCAAGGTGTGGTAGGTCAGGACGTAAGGGACTCCTTTGGTCTTGGCTAGCTGAAAACCCCAAAGCGAAACGGGGCCGCCGGTGTGGGCGTGGATGAGGTCAAATTTGGCAGTAAGCATTTTACGAAATTCTTTGTTGGGCAGAGGGACTACTAGCCGCTGATTAGCGTCCATCTTGCTTAATGCTTTGATTCCCGGAAGCCGGTGAATATAGCGTGCTGAGTCTCTGTAGCCTTTTATTTCTGGGGCGTAAACATCGACTTTATTCCCTCGACGGGTCAACTCTTCGGCGACGTCGCTGACATAAGTGACCACCCCATTTAGCTGAGGGTGAAAAGCTTCGGTAAACATTCCTATTTTCATAAAACTACTGGTACTTCATGTTTTGTTTTCCAACAAACTTCTGTATAACTCAACATACTTTTCAGCCGTATACTTAAGACCATGGGCCTGGACTTGGAGATAGGAGTTTTTCCCAAAAACTTCCAAATCCCCTTTTCCCAGTAAAGTAATTATCTTGTTGGCTAAATCTATTTTATCATATTTGGTGAACGTGAAACCGTTTTTAGGTTGCCCAACCAGTTCCGGCAGAGCGCCGGCTCTGGCTACGATTATAGGCAATGAATATGCCATGGCCTCCATGACAGAAAGTCCTTGGAGCTCCTGAGCAGAAGGCATCACAAATACGCTAGCAGCTTGATAGTAAAGTTTCATCTCCTCATCTGAGATAAATCCAGTAAAACTAACGCTGCCTGAAATACCCTCTTTCTTAGAAGTAGTCACGAGAGTATTTTTCATCGGGCCATCGCCCACAAAAACAAATTTTGCTTCAGGAATTTCGGAGACGACCTTTTTCACTGCTCCCAATAAGACCTCAGGACTTTTCTCGTGATGAAGTCTTCCCACATAGAGTATAACTTTTTGGTTCTCTAAACTTAGTTTCCTAAGAGCTTCTTTTTGACTATATTGACGCCCGTATTCACTCAAGTCTAGGCCATTGGAAATACGTACGGCTTGCCTAACCCTAAAGCGCTTGGTCAGCTGGGCTAAAGCGTAGACACTCGGTGCAGTAACGGCGCTAACATTTTCGGCAAAAAGGCCAATCCATCTCCAGAACAAAGCACCAAAGAACGCATTAAACGGCCAAATGGGCAGAAACTGATTGACGTTTTCCGGCAAGGCGTGAAGAGTGAAAACAAGAGGAATCCGGCGTTTTCGGGCCTCTGTCAAAGAAGCCCAACCTAGACCAGTGGTCAACTCAATATGGACCACGTCCGGCTTTTCGACATCAATAATTTCCTTTACTCGGCTACCAAAAAAGGCTACAAAAGGAGCATGTTGATAAAGCGGTAACGTAATATTTCGCAAACGATATATCTTTACTTTTTTAGCGTGTTCTACTAAGTTTACCTTACCACCGGCAAGCACAACCACCTCAACACCGCGTTCGACTAGAGACTCAGCCAAACTCGAAACTGCTCTCTGAACACCCCCAAAACCTTCAGGAGGGTACAAATCACATACTAACAATATCTTCATGGGCTTTACATTTTGTATTATAGCTGGCATTTTGGGCAAAAGAAGGTTCCCCTTCCTCCAAGAGCAATACGTTCAATTTTTGCCCCACATGTTTCGCAAGGTTTACCCTTTCGTCTGTAAACTACAGCGTAATCCATAAATTTACCTTTTTCTCCAAACGCGTTGACATAAGTTTGGTCGCTCGCTCCACCAGCTTTAATCCCGACCTCCAAAACATTTTTCACCTGCTTAAATAACTCTTTCATTTGTTCCTCGCTTAACTCAGCCACTTTTTTTCGAGGGTCAATATTCGCTTTAAAAAGTGCTTCGTTAGCATATATATTGCCAACACCAGCTAAAAACTTTTGATCGAGTAACAATTGTTTAATTTTCATGGTTTTGCGCTTTTTTAGTCTAGTTATAAAATTCTCCAGAGTGAGGTCGGGGTCAAAAGGCTCTGGACCAAATTCAGATAGAATTCGGGTGTGTTCTACATCATTTGTAGGCAGGATCTTGATATACCCAAACTTGCGCAGATCGTTGAAATACAGTTTAGCGCCATTATCAAAAGTAAAAATCACATGAGTGGATTTATTAGGAGTTGATTTCTTTAGCGGTGGGAGAGGTTTATCTTGATAGGTTTTAGATGAATTGTCCTGGTAGAGCAGTTGACCAGTCATCTTCAGGTGAATCAAAACAGTTCGACCGTTATTTAGGTCTATTTCTATTAACTTGGCTCGTCTTCTAACCTCAACTACTTTTGTTTTGATTAGTTCCTCTGATTTGCCTATTACCATCTTTGGAGTATCTAGCCAAAAATCAGTGATGGTAAGACCTACTAACACTTCACCTAACTGTCTCTTAATAGTTTCAACTTCAGGTAATTCCGGCATAGTAAAATTTTAACACATCCTAGGAAGAACTCATTGAAAGGTGCCGGGAAAAAAGAAAACCGCCTGAGTGATTCTCAAGTGGCTAGTCACAAATATTTACTCACACCTGGTGTGCTTTAGGTTCGCACATCAGGTAACGTCAGCGTTTCTAACCTAGGGCATAAAAAAGAACACCCCTAGAGTAACTCCAAGGGTGGTTAGTCGTCTCCCAAAAATTCTCCGGATCTTTCCCAGGCCTCAAGCAGCCCTTTCCAGCTTAGTCCGCAGGACTTGGCAACGGCAAAGATTGTACCTACTAAGCTCAACAACCAAAGGGAGACAATCACTCCTAAGTTGTTTACTACATACAAAACCCAACCTGAGTTACCTCCAAAGGCTATGAGATAAATAGCCAATGCAAAGACACCCACAAGATGGGCCATTAACCCAGAGGCTGATTGTGAAGCTACTTTGGGAGCCCGCACACCCAATGCCAACAGAATAACCAAAGTTATCAGCGGGTGCAGCGTTCCTAAGTAAGGAGCTAAGATTACTACAATTGGGTAAGCGTATTTCCCCAACCCAGCTTTAACCTTCATAAAGCAACCCATCAAGAGCTGAAGTGACCCCAACATCGTAAACTAGCCAAACTAGACCTATTACCCAAATCCACCAAACTGGAACAGTGTGATAAGTAAACCAGTTTACCAGAATTGCAACTAGCCCAACTACAACCACAAGAATCAGGTTGACAAAGTGACCGCCAAGGCAAATAGTAAAGTTAAAGCCATCACTCTGGTGTCCCTCTCCAGACTTTCGACTGCTTGCCCTTATCCTTAAGTATGCGAGTTCGACCCAAAACAGGGGTGGAAAAAGAAACTCGATTAGGGTCCCAAGAACCTTTAGGCCAATCCGCAGTACTTTCAATTCTTAGACTCTCCCTTTCGCAAGCAGTATATTCCTAAGATACAATGAGTGCAACTGAATTGACAAAGTGCTCGCTTAAACGTACACTTTATCTATGACTAAAACTTTACCGGTCACTCAAGCAAGAAAAGATTTATTAAAACTCGTTGATCAGGTAGACGATGAATATACACGCCTAGACTTGACTAAAAACGGTAAAGTGAAAGCCTCTCTTATTTCCCCTGACTACTTAGACTCTTTAGAGGAAACAATTTACTCTCTAAGTCACTCTCTTAAAGATATTAAAAGAGCTGAAAAGAATATCGCCAAAGGTGATCTAGTTAACCTTGAGGATCTCAAAGGCGATCTAGCCAAACGATTAAAGAGTCATGCCGGCTAAACTGTTAGTAGTCGAAAAACCCGTTCGAAAACAACTGCTAAAGTTACCCACCTCAGTACATGTCAGAATTATCAAAGCCTTAGATGCTATTAAATCTAACCCCGTTGCAGGTTCCAAATTAAAGGGGCAGCTGGGTAGCTACTATAAATACCGCATGGGTGATTACCGAATTATCTATTTATTTGATACTAAACAAAGCATCGTTAGTGTGGTCAAGATCGAGAACCGACAAGGCGTCTACAAGTAGACACCTGGGAAGTGAACATTAGCGACACCTTAAGTTAACCAAACAAACTCAGTTGGGACTCAGGCTGACAAGTTGCACAGTAATGAGTTCGACGACCTGCTATTTCGGTCTGGACAATAGGATTTTTGCAAACAGGGCAAGGCTTCCCCCCTTGTCCATAACAAACTAAGTATTTTTGGTTTTGTCCTGGAGCCCCTTGAGTATCATAGTAACTCTCTATCGAAGTTCCGCCGTGATCTATACCGCTTTGAAGAACTTCTTGAATCGACCTCAGTAAATCGGCTGACTCTTGCGTGTTTAACTCAGCTGGTTTTCGCAAGGGCGAAATTTTGGCTTTAAATAAGGCCTCATCAGCGTAGATATTTCCCACTCCCGCAATGAGACTTTGGTCTAGGATTGTATCCTTTATCCGAGGCAGTTTCGCACTAGTCACAATCGGGTGGAAGTCATCAGCACCTAAAGAAAACGGCTCCGGGCCGAGTTTGCTGCTAATCTCTTGAACCTCGTCTTCTGAGAGCAGCCTAATATCAGCAATATTGCTTTTGTCAAAAAACCTGAGAGTTGTCCCATCATCAAGGCTCAAACTAAACCGATGGGTATGATCAGCTGGTGGTGAGAAAGAATTATTGGTAATTAATCTTCCATATATTTTAAGATGGAACACCAAGTAATTATTATCATTTAGGGTAATTATTAAGTACTTACCAAGGCGGTTAATTTCGGTTATCCTTCTGCCCGGCAGCAGACTTTCCAAATCCAATTTATTCCGAAACCTGAGAGTATTGCCAAAATCTGGGTGGAAGAAAACGCTTTTTATTGTCTTCCCAACTAGTTTTGGCTGTAGTTGTAATTTGAGCGTCTCGACTTCAGGTAACTCCGGCATTGCTATATTTTACCAAACCACCCTTCGCTAAAGCTATGGAGTGGTTGGCCTGAAGGTTACCACACTTCGCAGGGAGCTTCGCGTGGTTGGCCTGAAGGCCAAAAAGAAACCGCCTAGTATAAACATACTAAACGGCTTAAATTAGGTGTCTTACCACCCTCCTAAAATTCCTTTGTAACCACTCTAAGAACAGATTCGAGGACCAATAAAAGTCATTGATGCCCTTTAAGTGTTCCCTGAATCTAGCAATTAAAATCATGCCGAAAAGGCTTACTAACTCAATACCAAAAATAGCTAGAGCTTTGTCCGCGAAAGTATTTAGATCAGAAAGAGTAGTTTTCCTTAAAACTTCTATTCCGATCACCACAATAACTTTGAAGCTAATACCCACAATGAAAGCGAAAATTCCATTGACGAACAGGTAGTAGCTAAGGCTTTCCCAAACCTTATTCCACTCTTCCCCAAAGAATCCTCCAAAAATCCTAATGGGTGGGAAAATAAGGCAAACAGGTCTCCTGATCCAACAACTCCTTACAAGCACTAAAAAAATCTGAGATATAGAACCTAATGTATTCATCTTCTCTCCCTGAATAATTATACTATAGGTATGCAAAGATGCACCAAGTCAGGACTTTGGCATCCCACTCATGTCACCCCAGGTAGTGCCTTGTTTGAGTTCTACTACCAATGGTACTGAGAGCTTGAAGGCTTGTTCCATCTCCTCTTTAATCAGAGGGGCTAGTATTTGAAGTTCCGAGTCCGGAACTTCAAATACTAACTCATCGTGGACTTGGAGAATCATTTTACTTACCAGTTTCTCTTTCTTCAGTCGTTTGTGAATATTAACCATCGCTTGTTTTATGATATCAGCGGCGCTACCCTGAACCGGGAAGTTTGACGCCATGCGCTCTCCAGAACTGCGAACCATATAGTTAGCTGACTGTAGCTCAAGAAAGTACCGTTTGAACCCGGTAATTGTTTCCAAGTAGCCTTGATCTTTTGCTCTCTGAAGGATCTTCTCTTGATACTCTTTTACCTTCGCGAACCGAGCGTAATAACGCTCAATAAACTCAGCCGCGACTTTCGGATCAATTTTAAGCGAGCGGCTTAACCCGTATGGACTCATTAGATACAACACACCAAAATTAACTGTTTTGGCAACTCGACGCTCGTCTTTGGTAATCTCCTCTGGGTTTTTGTTAAATATCCACGCAGCCGTGGTAGTATGGATATCCTGACCTTCTTTAAATATTTTAAGCAGAGCGGGATCCTGAGACAAATGGGCCATTACGCGAAGCTCTATCTGGTTGTAGTCACCAGCTAGAAGTCTGTGTCCAGGTGGGGCGATAAAGGCACGCCTGATCTTTTGTCCCCAATCACCTTTGACCGGAATATTTTGAAGATTAGGGCTGGTACTGGAAAGCCTGCCTGTCCGTGCCACGTCGTCATGCCACTCCGTGTGAACCCGTCCATCTTCAGAATTAATTGAGGTTGGAATAGCGTCAATGTAAGTGCTTTTTAGTTTAAAAAGTTCCCGATACTGAAGCAGAAGCTCAATTACCGGATGAGCATCGATCAACGAAGATAACGTGTCACTGTCGGTAGACGGGTGGGTCTTTTTCTTACGCCCTGGCGTCAATCCCAGCTCTGAGTACAAAACCTCCGAGAGCTGTTTGGGTGAGTTAAGATTTAATTCATGACCGATTGAGGCGTAAATTTTGTGCTCAATATCCTTTAAGGAGGCTTCAAATTCACTGGACAAGTCGCTCAGGACTTTTCTGTCTACCAGTACCCCACACTTGGTCATCTCGGTCAAGATACTCTGAAGTTCACTGGGCTCTTTTTCTTCCACAGACTCTAAAAGGGGTGTGCTGACATCAGAAGACACAGTGTCAGTGGAAAGGGAAAAATCACTTTCAGGAAGTTTGGGAATAAGGCTCTTAAACTGGAGTTCTTGAAATAACCCAACAGCCGCATTTTTGTCGTAGTGTTTTAATACACAAGCTTCTAGATCGATCTTTATCGGTGCGTGGGTATCAATAGTTGCCAATTTTTTGGACATAACTGCCTGCTCACTGCCCACCGAGAGAATATTTCTGAGACGTTCTGGTTGCTTATCAAGATTTTGGTAAACGCCTTCGACGCTGCCGTACTCATTAAGAAGTTTTTTGGCAGTCACTTGACCAATACCGGCTACACCTGGAATATTGTCAGAAGCGTCCCCCGCAAGGCCTTTGTAGTCCGGGATTTGGGCTGGAGTCAAAGAGTAGCGCTCCTTAACCGCGGTCTCATCAAACATCACGGTGTCGGTGATACCCTTTCGGGCAGTATAGACTTTCACTTTAGAAGTAACTAGCTGCAAGCTATCCATGTCTCCGGTAACAATAACAACCTCGTCGACCTTCGGGCTTTCACTGGCTTGCAGGGCAAGCGTTCCAATCAAATCATCTGCTTCATACCCATCCAGCTCATAAAATGGAATACTAAGAGCGTTAAGTACTTCTTGGATACGAGGCAGCTGAGCATGCAAATCATCAGGAGCTGCCACCCGATGGGCTTTGTAGGCAGTGTATTCAGTGTGGCGAAATGTCGGAGCGGCTTTGTCAAACGTACCAATTACCCAGTCAGGTTTAATCTCACTCAAAACTCGGAGTAAGATCATGGAAAACCCATAAACCGCGTTTACCATTTCCCCTTTTTGGGTAGTTAGAGGTGGTAGCGCGTGGTAAGCCCGGTGCAGTATCGCGTGACCGTCAATCAAAACTAATTTACGCATGCTTTCATTGTATAGTATCCCAATAGGGAGAGCAAAAATGGTTAGAAAGTTGACAACACAATTGTCGATGATAGAATCTGTGTAATCTAGGAAAGTCGGAGGTCGTAGCATGGGACATGTAGTAACAGTAGTCGCACGTTTTACCGACGAACCAACCTTTATTACTTTGCTAAGCAAAGTCTGGAATGGACTTTACAATAATGAGCAAGACCCATTACCTCATGTAGAAGATCAGGTAATCGACGTATGGTTGCACTGCGCGGCGTTGGTCCAAGTAAACAAATACACGTTCGTATGTAGAAATGGAACCTTGCTTAGAGGGATCCTGCAGGACAAAGCGCCTGAGAACGGATGTGAAATTCTTTATTCCTACACTACTGACTTGAGCTTCTGAGAACTCGTTTTCAGGAGCTTTCTTTCTTTTTTCCTGAAGCGGTGTTTACGAGTTCTTCAAACTCAGGGCCTTCGAGGGTTTCTTTTTTCATAAGTTCCTCAACAATAATATCTAGCACTTTCCGATGCTTAGTAACCGTCTCTTTTGCCTGAGCGAAAGCTTTATCAATTATTTTCTTAATCTCCGCATCAATTTTGGCAGCTACTTCTTGTGAGTAACCTTTTTCCTCAGTTATATCTCGCGCGACCCAAGGGGCTTCTTCTCTGATTCCATAAGTGATCGGACCAAGGCTACTCATTCCAAACTGGGTAACCATCTTGTGGGCAATTTGGGTAGCCCGTTCAATATCCGAAGCCGCTCCCACCGTAAATTCCTTAAGGACCACGGCCTCTGCCGCTCTACCACCCAGTAAAGCAACAATCATGGCCTCCAACCTTGATTGGGTCTCATTGTAGCGATCCACAGTTGGCGGAAACATGGTGTGCCCAAGACTCATTCCCCGCGCGACAATTGAGACACGATGAACGGGATCCATCCCACTAAGCTTATGAGCCACGAGAGCGTGACCACCTTCATGATATGCTGTCGTACGCCGATCTTCTTCTGATTGAAGTCTTTTCTTTTCCGGTCCAAGCTTGACTTTTAGAGCTGCTTCCTCGAGGTCAATTGATTCGATCTGTTTCTTGCCCCCACGAGCGGCAAAGATTGCGGCTTCGTTTAGCATACTTTCAATGTCAGCTCCGCTAAAACCAACTGTTCTCCGAGCCAGCCTATCAATATCAACGTTTGTCGCAATAGGCTTATTCGCTCCATGGATACCAATTATAGCTTTTCTCCCCTCAATATCCGGAAAATCCAGGGAAACTCGTCTGTCAAACCGACCAGGGCGTACCAAGGCAGGGTCCAGCATATCTGGTCTATTCGTCGCTGCCATGACAATAACCCCTACATTAGGTTGAAAACCGTCCATTTCCACTAAAATTTGATTAAGCGTTTGTTCTCGCTCATCATGGCCTCCACCTAGTCCAAGCCCTCGCTGACGGCCAATTGAGTCAACTTCATCGATAAAAATTATCGAGGGGGCACTCTGCTTGGCCACTTCAAAAAGGTCCCGCACTCGAGAAGCTCCCACACCCACCAACATTTCCATAAATTCAGACCCAGCAATTGAGAAGAACACCACGTTAGCTTCCCCGGCAACGGCGCGGGCCAATAAAGTTTTCCCAACACCACTCGGGCCAACAAGTAACACACCCTTAGGTATCTTAGCTCCCAAAGCCTTAAATTTGTCCGGGGTTTTTAGGAACTCCACTACTTCTTGGAGCTCTTGTTTCGCCTCATCCACCCCCGCAACATCGGCAAACCTGACTTTGGGCATATCTTTGTTAAACAGTTTGGCTTTTGATTTGCTAAAAGAAAAGACATTATCCCCGGCGACCCGCGCTTGCCGAATCAAAAAGTAGAAAATCAAAACCATAGCTAAGGTTGGTATCACCCAACTTAAAATCCCCAAAACATTCTCCGCAGTCCGGCTCTCATTAGGATTTAACTTGGCTTCATCCGGCTTAATGTCTACTGTTTCCAAGGTCTTGGTAAAACTTTCTCCACGCTCTTTTTTGGTTTTGAGAGTAGTCCCATCTTTTAGTTTAACCACCACGATGTCCCCATCGATTGTGGTTGACTCAAGCTGACCAGAGCGGATGCCTTCCTTTATGGTTGTTAGAACTTCATAAAGGGGTTTATCGTCACCCTCAGTCGTGGGCGAAAAGCCGTAGAAAAAGGAGATCCCAATGGTGATGATAAGAACATAGAATAAAAGACTTTTCCACCAATTATTATTTTGTTTCTTTTGTTTCATGTTTATAATTCAAATAGAACTTGGATATTATACACTATCTTCCCAACTACCAAATACACTACAAAAGCTCTTTAATTGTTAAAATAGTCGATTTTCATCGCCGCTCTGACTTCAGATAACGTTTTCTCGGCTTCATCCTTAACCACTTTGAAACCATCTCTCAGGATGTTATCAACCAAAGTCGGGTCAGACTCAAACTTCTTTCGGCTTTCTCTAATCGGATCAAGAAAATCGTTAAGCACGTCTGTGAGATACTTTTTTACCTCAACATCGCCTACTTTACCTTCTCTATAGCTGTTTTTGTATTCGTCTATTTTTGTCTTATCGTTCCCAAA
>MHDB01000040.1 GCA_001816835.1 Candidatus Woykebacteria bacterium RIFCSPLOWO2_01_FULL_43_14
ACAGTCACAAACCTTGCTCCAAGCAGGCGAAATTGGTTATATCGCAACCGGGCTTAAAAACGTTGCTTTGTGTCGGGTAGGAGACACCATTACCTTGGCAGCCAACCCTGCTGGAAATCAATTACCTGGTTATCGAGAAATAAAACCTATGGTCTTCGCGGCTTTTTATCCAGTGGATGCTGATAAATTCGAAGAAGTAAGAGAGGCTTTGGGAAAACTCCAACTTACTGATGGGGCTTTAAGTTTTGAGCCGGAAAGCTCCAGTGCCCTTGGATTTGGTTTTCGGTGTGGGTTCCTAGGGTTACTCCATTTAGAGGTCGTTCAGGAAAGGCTAGAGCGCGAGTATTCTTTAAACCTAATAGCAACTGCTCCCACCGTCAAGTATGAAATAGAAACGACTAAGAACGAAATAATCGAAATTCAGAACCCTTCCAAACTCCCACCTCCAAATAACATCAAAATTATTAAGGAGCCTTGGGTAAACACAACCATCACTACGCCAGCTAGATACTTAGGAAGTATCTTGGAGTTGCTAAATCAAAAGCGTGCAGTGGTCTTAGACTTAACGTACTTTGGGGAAAAGGTACTGATTAAAACCCAGATGCCTCTAAGCGAAATTATTACAGACTTTTTTGATCGCCTTAAATCTCTTACTTCTGGCTATGGATCGCTAGACTACGAGCTAATCGGTTACAGGCAAACCAATGTCACCAAACTACAAATTCTGGTCAACGGCGAATTAGTGGATGCTTTAAGTAGCATTGTGCCAACCGAAAAAGCCGTTTATGTAGGCAGGGCTCTGGTAGAAAAACTAAAAACCCAGATTCCTCGTTCTCAAGTAGAAATTGCCATACAAGCAACCATAAATGGAAAGGTAATCGCCCGGGAAACAATTTCGGCCTATCGCAAAGATGTTATCGCCAAACTTTACGGAGGTGATAGAACTCGTAAAGACAAACTCCTGGACAAGCAAAGAGAGGGAAAGAAAAGAATGAAACAAATCGGTCAGGTCCAAATACCTCAGGAGGCTTTCCTGGCAGTTCTCAGACAAAAAGACCTTAGTTAATAGTCTGGTTTTCCTCTACCACAAGTATTTTTCGGATGTTTCTAATTTTTTCAAAGACCACTTTAAACATTTGGAGTTCTTGAGACTTGAATAACCAAGCAATAAAAACATAGATCAGCATGCCTATGATGGTAATTAAGCTTATGCTCAGGAAAAGGTTTAGCGTCCTTGTGGTGTCAGTCAAGAGGTCTAGCAAATACTTATCTTGAATCCTGATATGAGTTGTTAGATAAAGGAATACTCCCATAATCAAACTTGCGGTGAAAGTTTTTAAGGTGCTGGTCAGTAAGGTCTTTTGCTCCAGGCCAATTTTTCGATGGAGCATGTTCAGAAGTATTAAAAAGTTAAGAATAGCGGCCGCTGAGGCGGTCATCCCGAGAACCTCGACTCGGTAAAAAAGGTAGTAAGCAATGATGGAGGCTATCACGTTAAAGGTCACAGCAATCAAGCCAGACTTAATCGGGGTTAAGGTGTCGTGTAAGGCGTAAAAAGCGCGTGCCAGTAGTAAGACTCCGGCTTGGGCAAACAGACCTATCGCAAAAAAAGATAGAGTAGTGGCAGTGGCCACAGTGTCTTCCCAGCTAAAACTACCGGCCCCAAAAGCGAGACGGACGACAGGGATCCGCAAAACCATAAAAATAACCCCAAAGGGTACAACTAAGAAAAAAATTTGCTGTAAGGAGGAGGTTAGAGTTTGTTTAAAATCTGAAAGCTTTTTCTGAGAAAACTCAATCGAGAGTGTGGGCAAAGCTGCTATGGCAATCGCGTAACCAAAAACGCTGACTGGAAAACTCTGTAAAGAGTTGGCAAACACAAAAACAGATACTGACCCAACTGACATCAGTGTGGCCAGGACCAAGTCAACCTTGGCGTCTATCTGGCCAACGGCGATACCGAGTGTTCGAGGTAGAGAGAGTTTACCGATAGTCACGACACCTTCATGGCGAAAATCAAAAACAGGTCTGAGATCAATTTTAAGTGTCCTGACCAAAGGGATTTGGGCCAGGAAAAAGAGAATTGCCCCTATGACCACACCCCAGGCTGGACCATAAATTCCAAATAAAGGTGTTAGCCAAATCGCGCCTGCGATAATCCCTACATTGTATAAAGTCGCTGCCAAAGCGGGTAATAAGAATCTTTGGTAGGACTGAAGAACGGAGGTCAAAAAACCGCTTAAGACAAGAAAAGGTTGGCCTAAAAGCATTATTTTTGTGAGATTGGAAAAGTGGGTGAGCTGCTCAGAGGAAAACCCCGGCGCCAAAAGAGCTGGAAACCAGGAAACAACAATGAACAACCCAAGCATAAGGATAAAAGTAAATACCAGGCTAATGTTGAGAACTGCGGAAGCGACATAGGCAGCCGTTTTTTTCTCTCCTTTGATAATATAGTCAGTAAATATTGGAATAAAAGCACTTGAAAGAGCGCCCATCACGAGGAGTTGAAAAATAGTATCCGGCCAGCTAAAGGCCGCCATATAGACGTCTAATTCGCTGCTTGTACCGAAAATAGAGCCGAGGATTCTCAAACGCAGAAGACCTAGGAGTCGGGAAGCCAGCATCAACACAGCGAGGACAAAAGCTGCGGATAGTATGGTAGTCTGGCGGCGGTAGATCAGGGCAGTACCGTTTCTAAATATTTGCTTACCGTCAAGAGTTTTGACCATCGTAGTCGAGTATAGTGTAAACCCTTCCCCAATCGCAAGGCATTAAGTAGTCTTAACAAAACCCATAGTCTTGACTTTTCCTGTGCTTTATGATAAAATACCGCCTCAGAAAGGACCTGATCATGCACTCGTTTTACCCGAAAGCCTTTGGTTGACCTAGCTTAGCTAGGAATAAAACCAGAGGAGGACTTATGCCAGCTACTGTTACACGCGGTGCCCGCAAGTCGGCGAGGTGGCTTCAGTGCTACACTCGTCATAGCCTCTCTCCGCTCAAGGCCGCTGCCCATCGTCACGAACGTAGGGTGGTGAACGCTGAGGTTCGGGAGTTCCAGTTCACAGGTTGGTTCCCCGATGAGTTGGAATGGGATTTTCACTGCTACGAAACCCCAAGGCTCACCGGCTGGCACGTCGCGTAATGTCTAGGTGTAGTTTTGTTGTACAACAAAACTACACCTTTCTTATTTCTAGCTTGCAAATCCAGTTTCAGTTTGGTAGGATACGAAATATATGCCGTTAATCAAATCAGCAATTAAAAAAATGCGTCAGGACGCCTCAAGGGAAAAACTTAACCAGTCCCAAAGAAGCGCCCTAAAAACAATGCTTCAAAAAGCACATCTCACCCGGGAAAAGGAGTTTATTTCCCGAGCTATTTCATTAGTTGATAGAGCAGCTAAAAAGAATTTAATTCACGCAAACAAAGCAAGCCGCAAAAAATCAGCTCTTATGAAGTTAACTGCTGCTGTAACAAAAGCACCTGTAGTTAAAGCCAAAACCAAGGCTGTCAAAAAAAGAACTAAAAAATAACCTAACATGCCAACTTCTGCCCAACAAAAGTCTTCGATCAACCTTATTCCCCGAAAAACCCTAGCCGGGTCAGCTAGCTTTCTGCAAAAGTCCCTTCGATACGTTAAATTCAGTTTAATCACGCTTAACTTGATATTAATAGTCGGCTTGTTTTTTGAAGCCCTACTCGCAGTCTCCTTTACCACTTCTTACAGTAAAGTAAAAAGTAGCTTGGACCTTATCAACCAAAGCCAACCGCTAGAAAACAGTGTTGATGAAATCACCAGTCGGTTAAAACTGATAAAGACCATTGAAGCGCAAAATATCAATTCGCTAGTTGTCAAAAGTTTTAGCAACTTAATACCCGTTGAACTCAAAGTTACAGAGCTTAGGGTCGAATCGGGCAAACTTATCCTAAAGGGGGACACTCTTGATATCCGAGTACTTAGAAGTCTGGCGCAAGTATTCAAGACCTCAACACAGTTTAGTAATTTTTCAATAACACAGATCGTACCGCCCTCTTCTAATTTTGCTTTTTATACAATCACTGGGATGGCTAGTATTAATACAGCGGCAGGTGTCAATTGAAAATTAACTTTTTGGTCAAAATCAAAAACTACTACCTCAGCTCTGAGACTTTTCGAGAAGTAAGCGATCTTACCCTACTTTCCTTAATCACTACTTTGCTGCTCTTCATGGTTGCCAAACCTCTCGCTGGAGCGCTTATAACTTATGCTGGCATTGTTTCTGAAGTGAGGAATGTGGAAGAAAACTTGGTTAATCGAGCGAATCGAATACAGGAGGCCAGTAACAAAATAAACAAGCTTACTAGTTTTGAAATTGACCGGATCAAAACGGCTTTGCCTCTAAGCCCCACCCCCTTACCTTATATCGCAACTTTGGAAAAACTAGCCGCAGCTTACCAAGTAAACTTAAACATTATCACTGCCAAAGAACTACCCCTCCAAGAATCTAATTCTAGTTTAAGAGTCCCCAAAGAAGTGATTCTTACAACTAAAATTAACGGGAGTTTTGCCGGAATACAGGGTTTTCTTGCCGACCTGAAAAATACCACCAGGGTAAGTAACTTAGGCCGTCTTATCCTATCTAGTTCTGAAAATGTCTTATCAGCTGAGGCAGACATCTCAGTCTATTACCTAAGGTAGTCTCTTACTTATGGAAAACCAAAAACCAACTCAAAATTTAGTTCTTTCTGGAATACTTAGCTTAGTAGTCCTTATTCTCTTTGTCTTATTGGGACTGTACTTAAGTCTTTCAGACATTGATAAAGGTACGTTTCGAAACCTTTCCGTTAAGGAGATAGAAACAAACATAGACCCAAACGTGGTCTCGAAACTTAAAACAACTATTGACTAGCATAAAAACCGTTGACAACAAGTGAGGGCTTCAATTAAACTGAAAACACATGACTAAACTGCTCTACTTACTACCATCTTTCCTTTTAGTTTCTCTATTTTCCGCCTCAGCTGTAGCATCGGCAGGTACTGCCAAACTAAGCCTCTCCCCCTCGACTGGTGTCAAAAATGTTGGGACCAATTTCGACGTCGAGATACGGGTGAACACAGGAAGCGAGAAGATAAACAGTGCTGCTGGAATACTAACTTACCCTAAAGATTTGGTTGACGTAGAAATTTCTACCCTAAATTCTTTTGCTAACTTCTTTTCCCAAAGAGAAGTCGACGCTATCTCAGGAACCGTCAAAGTGAACGGCGGGGTGAGCGAAGGGATAACAGGAGATAACCTCTTACTAGCAACACTTACCTTGACTCCCAAGAAGGCAGGCAGTGCCAATCTAGCATTTACCAACCAGTCAGTGGTTTATAAAGGTGGTTTGAATGTTTTAGGAACCTCGTCAGGTGGAGTGTATACCCTAAGTGCTACTCCCTCTGGTGGTCTAAGTACCCCAGTGGCTACTGCAAGCAGCACTTCAGCTCTGCCTAAATCTGGGTTTACAGAGTTCACACTAATTCTTGTCCTGCTTTCGCTATCCTCAATAGTGGTCGGTCTTACCTTCAAGAAGTTACTAGCTTAGTTTAAGGCTTTAATTTAGCTCCCGAGCGAAAACTAAAAGTCTTTTCGTCGTTAGTCCTGGCGGAACGCAGGTCATTAAAGTCAGGGTATTGTAAGGCTGTGGATTCACATATTCGATTTGGCTGGGGTCGACTACTTTTTTGTCAAAGACAACATAACGAAACTTATTTTCCCCGTCTCTAGCTGTGATTTCATCACCCACTTCCAAATCTGGTAATCGTGAAAAAATAGTCAGGTAGTTTTTTTTATCAAAAAACTGGGGAAGAACCGAGTGCCCGTACAAAAAAACATTTCCTGCCTCCCCTGGCAAGGCACTCCCTTCGTAATGCGCGATACTTTCTTTTAGAACTGGAAAGTAGACTTGCTCTTTATTCGAATTAACATTGGCCGTTACTTTAACTTCGGTCAAAGATAGGGCTGGTATGGTCAGGTAAAAATTCCTTCTGGGGAGCTTATACTCAGGAATATAGCTTTTAGTACCCGCTACCGTTCCCGATAAATTCCGAGAATTGACCAGCAGGCTTAGATATAAACCCTCTAAGCTAGGATTCTGGTTTTTTGGAGCAAATCCCCACTGAAGATAAACCCAAGAAATATAAATTAGAAGAGAGACCCCAAACCCTACAAACCCGAAAGAGAAAAGTTTCAAAAAGGCCTTCATCAACTCTTCCCTATCGTCCCCAAGATAAAACTATGCAAGGCCAAATCTTGATCCAACCGACCGCTCTTAACTCTGTAATCAAGTTCCAAAAGCCTTCTCAGCAGGCTAATTAGCTCAGACCGACTCCAAAATTTGTCAAAGTCCATGAACTTGCGGAGTTGAAAAGGGCTAAAACCGACCTTACTTTCCTTGTAGCTCAGCAATGATAAAACCTGTTTATTAAGGGAGGGCGCTATTAACTCATAAGGGGTATTTGACTGTTTTAGTAAAGGAAGATTGATATAAACTTGCTTTAAGTTTTTAGTGAAAAAACTATCTAAGAAATTAAATAAGGCCTTCCCACCAGTCGGCCGGAACTCCAGGATTTTCCAAGCACCTTTTAAAGGGATTTTGTCTAATTTCTTGTTATACCAAATCACCAGAGACGCATCCGTTATGTCTTTTAAGTTTTCCAGTATTTCGATTTTAGGATTTTCGACAATTATGGTTTGCACAGCCCCCAAAAAATTTGGTGCTCTCAAAAGCTCTAAGTCATAGTAAGTTAAGCTTTTTCCTTCCACCACCTGACAATCCAAACCTTTCTTGAAACGATCAAGATAAAGTCGGGAGCTGACTTGGTTTTCACCGTGAACAAGAGTTAGCATAGTTTCTAGAATTTATTGGGGAGCGTCTGTAGTTACAACATTCATAAGGGCATCTGAAACATATTTTTGGACTTCACTCCAATCAGCTTTTCGGGGAACAAGAACATAAGCGCCGCCATATTGATCGGGTGGTGGTACCATAATCATGCCTTCTTTAGCACTAGGGTCGAGAACAAAGCTCCTGACATTGTTTAAGTCTATCTCAGATAAAATTTTGTAGACCTGTGGGTAAAGATTGATATCAAAATCAGTCTGTATCGTCTGACCAAAACGGGACACCAAACTCCCTACTTTTAGAGGGTCGGACAGTGTCTGCCAGGTAAGAGCCTTATTTCTTATAGCCACCAGCAATCTTTGCTGTCGTCTCGCTCTAGCAAAGTCACTTCCTTCCCCGTTTGTTCCCGAACGCGACCTTACATATTTAAGGGCAGATCCACCATCCATGTACTGGGTACCTGCTTCAAATTTGATATGCTCATACCGACAAAGATAGCGCTCATCTCCACCGCAAGGATCGTATTCCCGACCCTCAACTGGGTAATTCCAATCCTCAAAACTATTCTCCACATTGACCATGACCCCACCCAAAGTATCAACTATTTTCTTAAACCCCTCGAAATCAATACTCATTCCGTAATGAATCGGAATACCCAAATGTTGGGACACCACTTTTTCGGCTAAGGCCAAACCCCCACCGGGATAATTGGACATATTACCAATGGAGTAAGCTGCATTTATCTTGGCATGTTGCTCTAACACACCGTTCCCCTTAGGGATTTTTACCCATAAATCCCTTGGTAAGGAGACCATTACGGTATCTTTGGTCTTGTGATCCAAGGATAGAACTACCATGGTATCAGAGCGAAAACCGTTCTGAAACTCGGTCCCAGTTTTATCTTTATACGAATATGGCTCATTTAATCTTTTATCCAAACCAAGGAGCAAGACATTTGTCCGACCATCACTCGACTTAAGAGTGGCATCACCTCTAAAAAAGGAGAGGGCGCTTCCAGGGGATTGGAAAATTTGTTTGACCACCATAGTCGTCGGCCAAAAAAGTAGATATAAAGCGTAGAATAGCAAAAACAATCCTGAAATCGCCAACGTAAGTTTGAGATACTTTAGATTGGCAGTGTTAGTCTTTCTTTTTTTGGGATAATTAGAACTTAAATCAACGTAACGCATAGTTTAGTAATTAGTTTTTAGTACGTAGTACGTAGAAAATTTCTACTTACTGCCAACTACGTACTACAAACTCTTATTGTCGTTAGCTATTCTGACTATCTTAGCAAATTGTTCCTCGTTTAGGCTAGCATTACCGACCAAGACACCTTGAAAACCGACGCTCAGGTAAGAACGAACATTGTTTTCTTCCACCGAACCACCATAAAGTAAATCTATATCCCCTAGGATTTCCTTAAAGCTCTCTAAATGCTTCTTTGCTTCTTCACTACCTTGAGGCTTGTCTGTGCCAATTGCCAAGAGGGGCTCGTAGGCAAAATAGATTTTCTCTGTGGGTCCATGGCTTTTGTGATAATCCCTAACCTCCTCTAAGGAACTAAAACAAACAATCGGCGTAATACCCACACGGTCAGCATGACCAACTTTTTTTATTATCATTGTGGTTGTCTCAGCCTGCCCACTTCGTCTTTCGGAGTGTCCCAAGATAACATAGTCTACTAGTCCTTTCAGAGAGTCGACCACTACCTCTCCTGTGTGAGGACCCTTATCCTCACTCGAAATATCTTGAGCGCCTAACCCCACCGAAGTATCTTTTAACAAACCGCGTACAACTGGGATGGAAACAAAATCCGGACAGATAACCACTTTGACAACCGATTCTTCAAGGATATGGCGAATAGTCTTGACCCAAGAAGATGCCTCAGAGATGTTTTTCTCCGCTTTCCAGTTAGCCACGATTAACTTTTCCATTCTAAAGTCTCCAAAGCAGGTAAGCGCTCTTGAGTAAAGAACTCCAGCATTGCCCCACCGCCTAACGAAACATGATCAAATTTATCAAGTAGGCCGTTCTCCACTACAAATTCCAAAGTCTCACCACCCCCTACAACACTAAAAGCCCCTGATTGGGTTATAGCCAACGCCAGCTCCCTAGTCGCACCCGCAAATCGGGAATCCTCACACAAGCCCAAAGGACCATTCCAAACAATACATCTGGCCAGGGCCAACTTTCGTTTAAAAGCGGTAATAGTACCCTGACCTAGATCTAGAATAGGACTCTGGGAGGCGTAGGATTCTTGGCGTACATTGATAAACTTCTCCCCTTGCTTGTCCGCCGTGATCACATCCACAATAGGGACAATTTTATTACTCTGAGGGAGATCTTCTTCAATAAGTTTTCCCCCAACCAAAACGAAATCAGCTAGGCTTACAAAACTTTCAATGGTGGGCATTTTAGTTTCTAACTTTTCTCCACCTATTAAAACAGCGAAGGGTCTTGGGGGATCATTTTTGATCTTGGTTAATACCACGACTTCTTTTTCAAGATTAAACCCAGGATAAGTCTCTAATAGCTTGGGTACACCTACAACAGAGGCGTGAGCCCGATGACTCATTCCAAAAGCCTCAAAAACATATACGTCCGCTAGACTGGCAAGCATTGCCGCGAATTCTGGGTTGTTTTCTTCTTCCCTAGGGTCAAACCTGAGATTTTCCAAAATAACCAACTGATTATTTTCAAGCAAATTACTAATTTCAGCTTTTTGGTAGCTTGCACAAAAGGCCACTTTTTGGTCCAGTAGGGCGCTAAAAATGTCTTTAAAAGGCGCTAAAGAAAGGCTTTGCTCTCTGTTTTCGGGACGGCCCCGATGGGCAATAACAATGACTTTATTGCGTCTTTCTAAGAGAAACTTAAGCGTCGGGAGTATTCTCACCAATCTTGGATGAGACAGATCTGCTAATTCTTTGTCTTTTAAGTCTAGATCCAGCCTAACCAGGACTATTTGAGGGGCTAGGTTAAAATCCTTTAGTGAGCGCATACTCAAGCCAAATGAGGAGATAATTTAGATTGTATCGCTTCCTTGGAGGCAAGTCCTACAATCCGGTCGACTTCTTTACCGTCTTTAATCAGCACCAAGGTGGGGATACTCAAAACCCCGTATTTCATCGCGGTATTATTGTCAGCGTCGACATCTATTTTTTTGATCGTGACTTTCGCCCCTAACTCCTTTTCAATTTCGTCCATGATCGGACTTAAGACATGACAAGGGGTGCACCAATCTGCATAAAATTTCAAAACTTCTATCATTCAAAAACCTCCCACACACTACAATTTACTTACTACGCCAAGTGGGCGTGATCATTCCACGTCACAAAACTCCAAGTATCATTATCGTTCTCTATTATCGTTACTCCCGTACTCTTGTGTTTCAGACGATCCTTGGCCTGAGTGTACAACTGTGGAGTAAGGAGTTGTCCAAAAATTACCACACATGCAATCATACGTACGACATCGCTGTGTGTTACTACCAGAATCTGATCTTTGTCAGACGTCTCTAGCGACCTAAGAAAATCCTCAATTCTTGCTTTGAACTCATAGAATGTCTCTTCCTCATCATGGTGAAACTCGGGGTTATCGAAATTTTTTTTAAATAAGGTCTTAAGCTCTATAAACTGAGGGTTATCCTTTTTGGATCCATCCAGGTCTTCTAATCGTTTTCTCTCACGAAGAAGCTCGTTTAATTCAACCTGAACGTTCTTAGCTACTCCAATAGCTTGGGCCGTTTGGGCCGCTCGAGGGAGATGGCTGGAAACGATGGCACCAATCGGTATCTCTGCAAACCTAGCCGCAACTGCACTTGATTGCTTCACACCTTTTTCGGAGAGAATCGAGTGCTGTGTGTGGCGTTCCCCAACTCCACTTTCCTGCGTCTCCCCATGACGCACAAAGTATATTCTCACCGCTTAATTCTAACATAGAAGCAACAGCCCGAAAAGACGTAGCAGCACCACGAAGAGGTTTGCTACAATGGTGTCTATGTCGCCACTTCTTGATGGTTTGAACGAGATTCAGAAACAGGCTGTTACTACTACTGAAGGGCCGTTGCTTGTATTAAGCGGCCCGGGGTCTGGTAAAACCCGGGTTATTACTTACCGCATCGCCTATCTTATCGAGAAAGGAGTCGCTCCTGAGAGTATCCTTGGTTTAACATTCACCAACAAAGCCAGTAAGGAAATGCGGGAAAGAATCACCAAAGTCATCAAAAATGCGCCCCCTTGGATGGGTACTTTTCACTCAATCTGTGCCCGAATTTTAAGAAAAGAAGGCGTCCACATCGGTATCGGCCCAAACTTCGTCATCTACGACAGTTCTGACTCCGTTGACCTGATTCGGGACATTATCAAAGACTTTGGTTTGGATCCTAAGAAGGTCCCACCCACGTCGGTTGCCTACAACATTTCGGATGCTAAGAATAATCTAATCACTCCCACGGAGTACGCTAAAATTGCTCAAGGCCAGTATCAAGCTACCATTGCACGAGTTTATGAGCAATACCAACAGGCATTAAAAAAGAACCAGGCGTTGGACTTTGACGATTTGATCGGGGAAACTGTCAAGCTGTTCAACAATGCGCCTCACACACTTGAAAAATATCAAAACCAATTTAACTACATCCTAGTTGATGAGTATCAAGACACCAATCACGCTCAGTATATCTTTACCAAATTGTTAGCCCGAAAATATCGCAATCTGTGTGTCGTGGGGGACGCAGCGCAATCGATCTATGCCTTTCGAGGAGCAGATTTTCGAAATATCTTAAACTTTGAAAAAGACTTCCCTGAGGCAAAACTTTTCCATCTCGAACAAAATTATCGTTCCACCAAAACAATCATCGGAGCAGCCACTAAGGTAATCTCCTTAAACCGCTCTCACCCAGTTTTAAATATTTGGACTGAAAACGAAGACGGAGTACCAATAGTCACTTATGAAGCCAGAAACGAGATCGAGGAGGCAAACTTTGTCATCAGGATGATTGAAAAACTTGCTCAAACTTATGATTACCGAGACTTTGCCGTTCTTTATCGCACCAACGCTCAGTCACGGGTCCTCGAGGAAGGGTTCTTAAAGGCAGGTATTCCCTACACTCTGGTTGGCGGGACCAGGTTTTATGACCGCAAAGAGGTCAAAGACGTGCTTTCTTACTTAAGACTTATCCTAAACCCCAATGATTCGGTAAGCCTAAAAAGAGTTATCAATACACCTCCTCGAGGAATAGGACCTGCCAGTCTTAAAGACACCAGTAACCCTAAGGTCACTAATTTCTACAATCTTATGCAAAGTCTCCGAAATAAAAGTGAGCTTTTGAACTCAATGGAAACCATTGATATGGTCATGAGTTCGACTCACTATCTAGACTACCTTAGTGATGGGACGCCCGAGGGGGAAGTTAGAGTCGAAAACGTCAAGGAGCTGCGTTCGGTTGCCGAGCAATTTCCTAAGCTCAATGATTTTTTAGAAAACGTTTCTTTAGTGGAGCAAGAGTACGGCGAGAAAGAGTCTCGGAATCAAGACAGTGCAACTGGGGCGATAACTTTAATGACCCTGCATAGCGCCAAAGGACTCGAGTTCCCGATTGTTTTCATGGTGGGTATGGAAGAAGGTTTGTTTCCACACAGCAGATCCCTACTTGATAACGGGGAGCTGGAGGAAGAAAGGAGGCTTTGTTATGTCGGCATGACCAGAGCCAAAAAGCAGTTATATTTTACCTACACGCAAGAGCGACTTTTCTTTGGCACCCGGACTTCGGGAATAGTCTCCCGATTTCTAACCGACATCCCGGAAGAATTCTTGATCCCCATCAGGGGATAGGCATCAATTTTCAGTTTTCAGTTCTCAATTTACAGTAAATAATTAATGATTCATTGTAACATTGGTAATTGAATGAAAATTAAAAATTGTAAATTGAAAATTACTTAAATGCCTAATTTCTGAATAAACCTGAACAGGGGACCGATGAGGGGAACGTAATATTTTGAAAAAGAGCCGTTCAATTCGATCTCCTGACCCCCAAACCCTTTTTTAAATCGGCTAAAGCCTTCCCAATTTTTGGTTGAAGGGATCCGTGAATCCTTAATACCTTCCAAATCTAGCATTAAGCAGTGCCTTTTTTTAGCCGCCCTGATTATTTCCCAAATAAGGAGACTAGGAGCGTTTAGTTTTTGGCCACTCTCACTCGAAGCAGCATGGTAATAGTAAGCAACCTTGTCATGATAAAAAACCACTGCCCCAGCCTCCAAGGCCGGGCCTTGGGAGGCTAAAAATAAATCGGCTTTTTTAGCGCTGCTAAATATCTCCCAACGCAGACGTAATTCCTTAATAGGCCCAGTCCAAAAGCCCGTCCTTTTCGCAGTTTGCTTATACAAGTTAATAAACTCTTCCAAACCCTCTTCATTATTCATGATTCTTGATTCAAGATTCAATCCTTGGGCTTTCCTGATCGCATACCGGGTCTCTTTTTTCATATTAGCCAAAATTCTATCTTCGCTTTGGGTAAGATCGACGCGAATAGTCCTAGTCGGGGCAAAAGACCAATTATCAAGGTAGTACCCATTGTTTTCTAGAGCTCTAAGGACTTTTTCAGAATCAATCTCAGCATTGGGCTCGATTTTGGCGGCAAAAGCCTTTTGTTTTTTGGCAAGAGTGTCAATTTGCTCCAACAAATACAGATCGTTAAAGCGCGGAATTTTGATAATACTGCCTAGAAAGGGAATTTTCCTTATGTAAGCCTTGGTGTTACCTAAGTCAGCCACTTCCCAACCAATCTTAGCCATATAACTTGCCCACTCGCTAGATTGTCTTAAATCTTCCATATGCAACCAATTTTCAATTTACAATTTTTATTTTTCATTTAATTTTCAATAACTAATATTTTTACCTTTTTTGTTCATTGAATTAATGATGCTTTGAAAAATAAGCGTTAGCTCCTGTGCTTCTTTCCATAAAGTTCTGCTTATCTCTTTATTTACCCCATCACATTGCACCATCATTCTCAACCAGTGTTTTGTTTCCTGAGACTCTTTCTTACAAATAAAGATCTTATTCTTGAAATCCCTCGGTGAGCTCCCGCCATTGGCTTCCATATAATTAGCCCCGATGCTTGTTCCTGATCTTATAAGCTGATTAATTAACGGTCTGGTGATAGAATTCTCAGGTATGAGTTTACAGAACTGTATTATTGCTTCTCCAAATTTTGCAGTTCTTTCTTCTAAGTTGTAATTGTTTGGAATTTGAGTCATTGATTATTCATTGTAAATTGAGAACTGAGAATTGAAAATTAAAGTACCGTTCTAATAACTCTGAGCCAGAACCACCTAACTTTATCTGCAAAAGTAAGAACTCTGTACCAACTCGGTTCAATTACAAGATCGTAAGCTCCTACAAAAGAAACCAGAGTAGGGTTAAACCCTTGTTTAAATCGGGTAAAACCAATCCAAGGGTCATTTTCCGGCGCATCAGGTCCCGCGGCGCCCCACAAATCAAACTTGCTACACCCCAACTGCTTACCTAGCTTTATCGCCCCCCACATCAAGGCATGTGAGGGCATTACCTCGCGCCCTTCGTCTGCCGAAGCCCCGTAGGGATAGTAGAGTGTATTGCCAAATTTAAACAGCATCCAAGCGGCTAAGGTTTTCCCATTAACACTGGCGAGTAAGATTCTAGCCGCCCCTGTAGGCTGCAGGGTTAACCACAGATTACGATAGTATTGATCAGTATGAACGAAGAATTTATTTCTCTTAGCAGTTTGTTTTTGAAGACGGATGAAAGTTTCAATGCCGTGTTGATCATTTTGTTCGCTGACCACAACCTCTTTTCTTTCAGAAAGCCTGATGTTGTAGCGCCACTTTTCATGCATTGAGGAGAGAAGTTCTTCCTCACTTTTGGTCAAATCCAAGTACAAGGTGTGTTTGGCAAAAATTTCCTTTTCACTGACGACCAGACCTTTCGTGCTAAAAACCTTTTCCCATTCACCTAGGCCAGCTGGTATGTTTGGTTCAATTTTTAGGAAGACGCAATTATTTTTCTGGGCTGAGGTCTTTAGTCCTTCAAGGATTTCCCCCAGGGCTTCTGGAGATCCTACCACAGGACCTTTTGGTAAATAGCCAATGAATTTGTCAGTGTAGGGGACTGGATGAGTAGTGTACTGGGCAACGCCGACTAGTGCGTCACGGTCAAATACACCCAGGCGATGGGGAGTATTACCCATGGTTTTTTTAAATTCCCCCCAATCCCAGCTTTGGAGGATATGACCAGAAGGGTTGCATGCAACCAGGTTGTCCCAGTCTTCTTTTTGCTCAGGTCCAACTTCTCGAACGATCAACTAAGCGTCCTCCGCAACATCCTGATTCTTTGTTTCGCCTAACTCTTTCTCCAACTCACCAATTTCTTCTTTAAGGTTTCTCTGATCCTCCTTTACCCAAGTAGGTATCGGGTCGCCTTCCCTGAGATTAAACAACATACTTAAGAAAGTGGTCGCATAAGCACCTTTGGGCAAGACAAAACTTAGTACCACCCCCTCAGTCAGAACTTTGTATTTTACTTTTTCCGGAAATATCACAACCGGAACTGTACCTCGTCTAAGCTGAATAAAAGGCATCTCAGGGATTCTAAGCTTCTTGGTATCAATCCCCTCACTCTTAAGTACAGGGCCGTATACCTCTAACGCTTCCGGACTGTCTCCAAAAAATGGAAAACTCTTTGGAAGCTTCTCACCATTGTTTATACGGTTAGTTAATGTTTTGTTGAAAACATAGCTCATGTAAGCGTCATAATAGAGTTTGGTGAGATCACTGTTTCGTTTTAAGGAATAGATAAAATCATTGGGTTCTTCCCGAAGACTTTGCAAAAACCTCAGTTCGTGAACGAAGTACATGGGTAACTTTTGATAAAGGCTATAAATTTTGTTCCAGTCTCGCCAGTTATCTTGTATCTGAACTCTGATCATAGATATAAAAGGCATTTCATACGGGGAGGTCTTAGCTAGGAACTCCTTCAAGGCGCCTTCAAAATCTCCTTGAAGTATCTTTTTACCAATAATATGTGCTCCTAGCCGCCGCCCAAAACGCTGGGTGCTGTAGAAGTTGGGGAAGCCTTCTGTTTCAAGTTTTTTTACTCTGGTACTGAAATCTTTTTCCGCAACAGGTTCCTGGGCCCTAACCATAATGGTAAACCTATTTCCGTATAGATTACCAATATGCATCGGATAACGCTCATAGGAGACATCTTTGAGAAAAATTGTCCCAAGTCTTAACCCTTCTAGTTTTTCTTTTTCCACCCCTTCAAAAGAAACTCGTTGAGAAGTGATCGCGACCGCGTCCTTCAAACCACCTCGAATAATACGGTTGTGGTAGATTCGAAGGTGTCTAGCGAGTTCCATCAATGCTTCGAGTGTGGCAATACCCTTTTTAACTAAAGTCGCGTGGGTAAACCGGGCTTGAGGGTTTTCTGTTATCTCCCAGCTAGGCGTTTCTTCTGTAGTACACACTTTTTTCTGAGGCGTAACTTCTTCAACAATAAAGTCTTCGGGGTAAAGCTTGATGTAACCATTGGGTAGAGACTCCATTCCTGGAACGCTTACCCCAATTTTTTCTAAATCTTCACTACTAAATTGTGGTTCAAACTTGGTAGCAAAATAAGGGTGCTCCTCAAACAATTTGTTAATAGAGCCTTGATTGTTCTGCATTTAACCTATTCTATCATTCTATTAAGATTATGTCTAAGCGACTCCCTATGCTTGACTTTCACCCTATAGTGTGATAAAATAGCTCTAACTCAGTTAATTCTTAGGTAGATTGGTTTAAAACCTTCCTCTTAAACTACCACACTTTTTAGATCAGTCAGTTTGTGTTTTCTAGTGAAGGGTTTAGTTGGCAGCGACTTGCAGATCTAACCATTAGAGTACTTTGAAAATCTCCTAAGGTAAGTTCTCTTCTACAACACTCAGAGAGGCTAAAAGTTAGCCTTTGTGCGTGTTGCAGAGAAGGGAGCTTTGTAATACCTGTGTAGTTCTCCCCATTTTACCATAAGAGGTACCATGAAT
>MHDB01000041.1:0-28878 GCA_001816835.1 Candidatus Woykebacteria bacterium RIFCSPLOWO2_01_FULL_43_14
GAATGGGTAGAGTCACTCTTATGCGAGCACTTTCATTACACCTATTTCAAAGGAGAAGGTAAAAGAAAACCCCGGGTTGTGAAAAAACAAACCGGGGTTCTTATTTGGAACACCTTCTGAACACCCCCGGAGTGTTTTCATGCCTTATCAACACCTCATTGTATCCATATACACCTCGGGAGTGTAGGTTAGGACCTACAACTTTTTAGTTGCTTTTTTGACATACTTAGGGTAGAAAGAAGCCGAGGGGGTGACAAGCTGACTTTGCAGGACGCAAGTCACCTCCTCTTTGCTAACCTAATCTTGGTTTACCTAAGAAGGAACGAATTCCTTCTTAGTATTCTTCCTTCTTCTGTCTTACTACTACTTAAGTCTTTACTCACGGATCAAATAAGACCTTGAAGTCTCTACTCATCAGCACATTAGTGTAAAACAAGCTTCTAACTTTCAACGACCACTGTTCCCAGCTGGAGACAATCCTTGGCGCCATGAATCCTTCGATCCGGTCGGGCGGTCACTGTCATTTCAGCAATCTTTCTGTGAGCTATATGCATAGTTAAGCGTTTGTAATACTGACCAACCTTATAAGTCCCATCGTCTTCAAAATAAGCGAATCTCTCCGGTTTATTCTCGACCTCTGCCTGTAATACAAAACTGTTCTTGGCTCTCAGCGCCTGGTCAAACGCAACCTCAAAAAGAACCTCGTCAGAAAACGCAACCCCCTTCATCCCACTGGAAATTCCCTCTTTTAAGACCCATCTCCCGCTCCTTAGAATTGACTTCCAATCAGGATTTCCGAATCGAGTAACCAAGTAGGTCGCTGGGAGATGATCTCTTACCCTAGCCAAAGCCTCTGTTGAGATTTGGGAAAGCAGAATCGCCTCAATCTCCGGGTCTTTGATTTCATTAGCTAGCAAAGCCAATACTCCCTTCGATCCTAAGTAAGGTTTCGGTGGTATGAGCAAGTCAATCGTACCCATTCTATACCCATTGATCAGACTATCTCTTAATCTGGAATCGTAATACATAGCGGGAAGGTCAACAAATAGTTCAGGCCGTTGACTAGTCCCTGTCTTGTAAAAGTCTAAATCCCAAATATTAGTAATCGTCACAGGAGCGTCAGGTTCTGAGACCAGCCTTACCCTAACTCCAAGTTTTTCCATCTCCTCTCTAAAGACATGGAACTCAGGAACGTAGAATTTCTCGTGCTTCGCCCACACCAAGAACATCTCAGAGTGGCCTTTGCCAGTAATTGCTCCAGCCATCATGGGAGCAACTCCAGGAAAAGTGGTAGCACCATGCTCAGCAATAAAAGCTCGCATTCGAGCAGCCAAGGTAGCGTAGCCCATCCCATGTTTGTTATGAGCATCGATCTCGACAATGTAAAACTTCTCATCTGTCCCTTCAAGCAAATCCACTTTACAAATCAGTGGGTACTGATGCGGGTTTGAAAAAGCGATCTCACTATACTGTTTGGGTAATCCAGCTCGGCAAACTGAAGCAATATGTGCCCAAGCGCGACTAGTGCCTAAAGTTCCGTGGTTAGAAATACAGGCAACCCTACTCAGTCCTCTTAAACAGTCATGGATTGCGGCTGAGAGCTTTTCAAGTTCAATTCTTCTAGCCATATCCAACCGGTAGACGTCAGGCGATAAGACAAACCCATGGGTAAGCCGATTTCCTACTGACCATAGGCCCGATCCCTCGACAATCTCTTCCAGATCATCTCGTGTAACCACTTCTTCCTCCTTGATAACAGAGTCTACTACCCTACAAATTGAGCAGTAGATCGCTGCCATCAAATTAATTTTTTAAGGTGCTATCTTTAGAATTTCCTTTAATGAGAGAATTGTAAAATCAGGTTTTTCCTCGTTTGACTGTGGTTTTTCAACACTAAACTTACCCAGTTTTAACCAAATAGTTTGAAATCCTAGTATATTTCCAATTTTTATCTCATATCTGACCCTATCCCCAATCACGAAACTGTTAGTTTTATCTGTACCCTCAGGGATAACTTTTAGGAAATCCTTCTCAGTCTTCTCTGTCGTAACCACCACATCTTTGAAAAAATGGTCTATCCCCAAACTTTGAAGCTCTTCTTTTCTCCCTGCTCCGTGGCTTACTATAAAAAGCTCAAACCCCCGCTTCTTAAGTCCCTCTAGAACTTGCGTAGCTCCTTCTAAAAGGGCATCGTTATCTGGGTCATAAAGTGTTCTAAAGAAATCGAAAATAACAATTTTGGTCATAACACCTCCTTCTTAAGCACACCCCACTTCGCATAAAGCTTCGCGGGGTTGTTGGCAAATATTTGCCAACAAAAAAATCCGCTCATTAGCGGATCTTGAAACTTTGGTTACGAAATTTAACCGACTAACTTAAACCAAAGCAACACAAAACCCGCCCTCTAAGGGACGTGGATATGTGTGCCAATAATAGTTTAAGTTGATGAGTAACATCTTGGTTTGGACTTTAACCGAAAAAATCTTTCTTGTCAACCCTGAAAAAAGAAAGGCCCCAGATCTTATCAAGACTGAGGCACAGAAACAATTTCATACTCTAGTAAGCCTGGGTAAGCGTGAATCATAAGTCTCCTGTTTATCTCCAATATCAGCCGCTCATCGAAGCAGAGATGGCGATAACAATACACAAGATCGGTCATCGACAGCTCGCATAATCTCGTTAACCATTCGTCAGGAATCTTCCTTCTGGTGGCTAAGGCTTGAAGATAAATAAGCTCATTTATCAAACCTCTCTGTTGTCCCTTAGCCACCGGTTGGTAGCTTTCTAGGCAGAAATAAATGAAGTCTTGCCTTCACCAACGGTACAGGCAAGAACGGGCCAATGGTAAATCCTATTAGAGCTAGGCCTGCTACTACCCATTGAGCTCCCGCAAACCACTCCCAAAGTCCTGGATTGAGTAGGACAAGATAAGAATTAAATACATGCGCCATAGCTAGATAGTTAACACCAAGGTCTTCAGCCAAAGCTGCCCTCGACTTTTCCGGCTTCCCTCGTCTAGACCACTCCTGACAAATCGTGACCAGGCCATAAGCGGCCAAGAGCTGGACTATGAAACAGACACCCGCGCTTATCATATAACGCGTGATATCAGGCCCAAGTCGAAAAGCGCCGAACAGGATCCAAACCGAATAAGCAACCGCAATGTGGTTGCCCTTGGTAAAGGCATAGAACCCTAGCAACCTGGGCAAATCCAGGATAGTTGAACGCTCTCCTTTTGTCGTCATAACACTGACTCCATGATCCTCTCTTTCGAGGGTATTGTACCACACGCTTGCACTTAAATTGATAATCTGGCTATACTAAACTCATGACTGAGTGCATTTTTTGTAAAATCGTCGCGGGTTCTATTCCATCAAAAAAAGTTTACGAGGATGAGCACATCCTGGCTTTTCACACTATGGAGCCTCAAGCTCCAAAACACATTTTAGTGGTCCCCAAAAAACATATTTCCAGGCTAGCAGATGTCGGTGAGGAAAATCTTGATGAACTAGGACGCTGCCAAGTCGTAGCAGCCAAAATAGCCAAAGATGAAGGCATTGGTGAGGCTTTTCGAGTAGTTATTAATTCAGGAGAAAAGGCTGGTCAATCAGTATTTCATATCCATTATCATCTCCTTGGCGGATGGGAAAAGACTCCTGACGACTCCTTATAACATATGCAAACTATACATAAAGGTCGCTTTACCACTCAAACAGACTCAGATTTTGTCGTCTTCTTAAATAGCTTTACACCCGTTGTGATAACTCCCGAAACAGATACCGCCAAATTAAGATTAAGAAAACCTTCTTCCAGATTGAAAGAAGGTTAGCTACCTGAGCCTCTGAAATCCCTAACTTTTCTTATAGACATCTCATCCAAACCCAGTTCTTTACAAGCCGAAGCAAACTCCTCTTCCGGCACTGCCCAGAGAAAATTTTCTTCCGAATCTATAAGCCACCCCGTTCTCAAAAAGTCAGTTATCGCTCCCAGCAAACGCTTCCTTCTCAGGTCAAGCGTTTCTGGGTCGTTAACTAGTCCAAGATAAAAGGCGTGAGCTCCCCGCCCTCTTTCGGCTAAGACTTCTATAGGTGTGCGTCCTGAGTTTGAAACCATGACCCCCTCCTTATAAATAGTTTACACTCTTTTCTAAAATCTGGAAGTCTAGCTTCACACCCCAAGGGTGTGAATGTAATATAAAAACCTTCCTCTTGTGAGGTGTACTATTTACCGAAAAACTATTTGGTTTTCTTTGAGAGATATCTTGACTGTTCGGTTCTTTTGATAACGACCTTTGAGAATTTCTTCTGAAAGAGGATCTTCGATATATTCTTGGACCGCCCGGCGCATCGGCCGAGCACCATACTCCTCTGAGTAACCTATGTCCGACAAGTATTCAAAAACTTCCTTGCTTACTTCAAGTTTTAGTTTTTTACTAGCCAGTTTTTCTCTGACTTTTTCTAATTCAAGCTTGGCAACACGGTGAATAATTTCCTTACTCAGCACTTTAAAGATCACTACCTTGTCTAGTCTGTTCAGAAACTCCGGTTTGAAAAAATCCTTGAGTTCGCCCAATAAAGCTTGCTTCATTTTTTCGTGGGATTGACCATTGGCATCCAAAGAGCCAAAACCAAGCACGCCTTTTTTGATTAGATGGGCACCCAAATTGGACGTCATAACGATCACCGACTGTCGGAAGTTTACTACCCGACCTTTACCGTCAACAAGCTGACCTTCTTCTAACACCTGAAGTAAGTGATTGAAAATATCTGGATGGGCTTTTTCGATTTCATCAAGCAGAATTACGCTAAATGGCCGTCGCCTGAGTTTTGTGGTTAGCTCCCCACCTTCCTCATAACCAACATAACCCGGAGGAGCTCCAATCAGCCGTGAAACAGTGTGCTTTTCGCTAAACTCACTCATGTCAATCCGAATCAAAGCACCAGGATCATCAAACAACAATCTTGCCATTTCTTTGGCCACCAAACTTTTTCCCACACCCGTCGGGCCTAAGAAAAGGTATGAGCCAAGTGGTCTATTGGGGTCACTCAAACCAACTCGACTACGACGCAAAACCCTGGCTATTTCTTTTACCGCTTCATCCTGCCCTAGAATGTTCTGCCCTAATTCCTTTTCCAAATTGAGCAACCGCTGTTCTTCGCTAAGACTCAGGTCTCCAGTCGGGATGCCAGTAATCTGGGAAACTACGTCCAGAATATCGGAATTGTTGACAATCATGGGCTGATGGACATGGTAGTCTTTTTCGATTAGTTTGGTCAGCCTACCTGAGAGTCTTTTTTCTTGCTCCCGAACCCGAAGAGCCGCTTCAAAGTTTTCCTGGCGAACCAGATCATTTTTCTGAGCTCTTACTTCTTCCAAAGCCCGTTGAACTTTGAGAGCTGTAGGTGAGAGCATCCCGGCAGCAATCGCCTTTTTGGAAGCTGCCTCATCAAGCAAATCAATAGCACTATCTGGCAAGTGACGTTCTGTCAGATATCTTTTGGCCATTCCCACTGCGGTTTCTAACGCGCTGGTTTTGATCTTTAGGCCGTGGAACTGCTCGTATTTATCCTTCACCCCCTGCAGAATTTTGAGAGTAACTTTGATACTCGGTTCTTCAACAAAAATGGGCTGGAATCTTCGCTCTAGTGCTGCATCTTCTTCCACAAATTTGGAGTATTCGTCAGAAGTCGTTGCGCCTATAACCCTAATTTCCCCCCTGGAAAGAGCGGGCTTTAGGATATTAGCTGCGTCCATGGAGCCTCCACCCGCACCTCCCGCACCCACAAGGGTGTGAAGCTCATCGATGAAGGTAATGACATTTTTGGCTTCCCTCACTTCGTCTAGTAACCCTACTAAGCGCTCTTCAAAATCCCCACGAAAGCGGGTTCCAGCCACAACTGAGGAAAGATCAAGGTTGATGATCCGATAGTTGAAAAATTTCTTGGGTACTTCTTTCTTAACAATTTTTTGGGCTAGACCTTCGATGATTGCCGTCTTCCCTACGCCAGCCTCACCCAGCAAGACTGGATTGTTTTTGGAACGTCGGCCCAAAACCAAAAGACACCGGTTTATCTCCGTATCCCGGCCAATCACAGGATCTAGGTAACCATGCCTAGCCATAGCTGTAAGGTCACGGCCGTACTGGTTCAGCAGTGGGGTGTCGTTATTCTTTTCGCTAAGGATTGGGAGAGAAGAATCAGGATAGGTCGCAACTTGTTCCATTTTGGTCCTAATAGCTTCAAAAGTAAGTCCGTACGAGCGTAAAATATGGCTGGCAACACCTGAAGAAGTTTTGCTCAAACCCCAAAGAATATGTTCAGTACCGATGTAGGAATGTCCCGAGATATAAGCACACAAAGCCGCGTTACTCAAGGACTCTTGCGTTGCTTCGCTAAACCCTGCCTGGCTAAAACTAAACTCCCCGGCAGTGGTGGAGGTCAAGATCATTTCTCTTACGCGCTCATTATCGATTTTAAAACTGCGCAAAATCTTGGCAGCAACACCCTCATCGTCCTGGAGTATCCCCAAAAGTAAATGCTCGGTGTCGACCATAGGCGAGCCGAGAGACCTCGCTTCTTCAATTGCGACAGCAATCACTTTTTTGGCCCGAGTTGTAAATTTTTCCGTTAAGCGCGATTCCGACATAAACTTAGGTTATAGTTTGTAGGTTTTAGGTTACAGCTAGTTCTCCCACAACCTACCACCTAAAACCTGGCGAAAAGCTACTGTGGCTTTAGTAACAATCGTCTCATCTCGGCGCTCAGAGATTCGACCTTAGCGTTTATCTCATCCCCAACCTGAATCTTTTCAGGAGAGGTCAGGTGAGTCAACTCAATCATCCCATCAAGACCCGGCTCAAGCGTCACCAGGACACCGCTCGGTGTAACTTTGGAAACCTTACCACTAACCACTTTACCCGGATAATATTTCTCATGAGCACTCTCCCAAGGATCCACCTTAAGCTGCTTAATGGAGAAGTTCAGTCTCAAATTTTTGTGATCAACTCCAATTACCTTAACTTGGACTTTATCGCCAACTTTGTAATAGTCATTCGGGTTGCCCACTCTTTCCCAAGCAATTTCGCTTATATGAACGAGCCCTTCCAAACCACTCGGGATTTTGATAAATAAACCGAACGGCAGAATATTAGTCACGCTTCCCTCGAAGGTCTCGCCTACTTTAATGTCGGTTAGCAACTTCTGTTTCTTTTCTTTTTCTTCCCCGCCTAAGCCTTCTTTCTCAGAAAGAACTAATCTATTGGCCTTTCGATCCAGTTCCAAAACTGTGGCCTTGATCTTACGCCCTAGACTAAGCTGATCAGAGCGATTATTATCCAGCTGGGAGGTAGGAATAAATCCACGAAGTCCTTTAAAATCTACCAGTAAACCCCCGCGGTTTTGATCAATGGCTGACACCTCCACTAAATCTTTTTTGTCTAAGCTATTTTGGAGTTCCCGCCAAACCCGCTCATTACTGGCCCGTCTTAAGGAAAGAAGGGCGTTACCGTTGTCGTTTTCAGCCTGAATAACATAGACCAAAACGCTATCTCCTGGAGCGAGAGTTTTGGCCATGCGGTCTTCAGTCTCGAGCTCGCGTCCGATAATCAAACCTTCTGATTTACCACCAATATCAACCATAATCCCGCCTCTTTGGTTTGAAATAACCGTACCTTCAACCACTTGCCCACGATTAAGGGGTTTGGGAGCGTATTTTTCTGACTCAAGAAGCTCCGCGAAGCTCATTTTGGCTTCCTTTTTGGAGGAGTCTACCTCCTTTTGAATAGTTTCGGTCGATTTATTTTCTGTTTCGTTGGTAACGGCAGTTGTTTTTGTGGCTGTTTTACGAGGCATAAAATTAGATCCAACTTTCTTTTAAAAATTTCAGACATAAGTCTGATGATTTCATAGTAACAGATTTTGGTTTCAGGTTCAATGTGTTTGGTATTAAAAATTACAGCTTTTTGGTGATACAAAAAAGAAAGACCTCAGCCCAAAAGCGAGGTCAAGTCAAGACTTAAATCTTACGCAGTTACAGGTTCCGATACTACTCTATGCATAAGTACTACCTGGAGAACACGATTTGCTGCAGCTACCAAACACTCCGGCTTTTCACAGCAGTAAACACTATGGAAGTATACTGCTCTTGCAGACGTTACTTCATGAGTTGAAAGGTTACCACAAGATGGGGTGAAACAGCGCTCTCCCTGATTAGGGGACTTCGCTCTCACCTCTAGCTCAATCGGTTCAATCATCAATTAGCCTCCTCCTTTTTGATCTAAGCAGAAGGGATAACAACTCAAGACCTTAGTTTTGTCAACTATAATTATTACTCAAAGTTGCTTTTAGATTTCATTGCCCACATCGATATATAATACCTTTATGGACACAACCGATCAGCGATACCCCAAGCCTGGGGATAAGGTAAACGTTATTCAAAAAATTCATTATGAAACAGGGGACCTGACCACTGGTATTGTCAAAGATGTCCTCACAAAATCGAGGTTTCACCACCGAGGGCACAAAGTTCGCCTAACTGACGGGACGATTGGTCGGGTCCAAAGCTTCGTCGATGAGTCTGGCGTTCAGTCTTCTTTGGTTTCTAATGAGGACACACCACCAGCAAATCCCACTGTGTATCTCCCACCAGAAGACGAATTAGTCTAAAAAAAGAACCCCACTTCTCCTTCGACTACGTCCTGTACTGTATGGTACGGGACTACGCTCAGGATTCGTGGGGATATGGCTTTTTGGTTAAATAGCAGCTTGGGTAACAGGAAATCCTTCAACTTCCTCGCTGCTTAAATTATTTCCTTGAGGATAAACCACTAAGATCTCACACCCACTATCTCCAGAAACAAGGAAACCTTCTCCAACCTCGACCACCGGGTACTTGGTGTTCACTAACCAACTAAATCCAGGCTCTGACAAATCAGAGCTGTAATGAAAAGCACCTGTCTCTGGGTTAAAATGCGCACCCCACCCGAAAGTGATCCATACCGGACCACTCTCTTCTCTTACCACTTTTTTTATCGGTCCCCGGGCAACACTTTCACCGCCCCAATAAACCTCTAAGTCCCGGCCAACCAATACCCCATTTATGATAAGATCTTCCCAACTATAGACTTTGGGCATAGTATCTCCTCTCGACCGTTTGGTGCGGCAACTCTACCACAAACAATCCAAAAACGCTAACTAATTTGAAAATGAACCACACGTTTACACCCTTGGGGTGTAACCTGGCTAGACACACCTCCTCGAGTCTGAGCGACCTCGGAGTCGAAGACCGGTGTGTGTTAGGTAGACACATCAGGATAATCGTAGAGCGCCAGGACTTCTATCACAACTAAAAAAGAACCTATTTCGAGGTTCTTTTTTAATCTTAAATCCTGTATCTTAGCCTGCTAGCTTAAAGGGGTAAGAATCCGCTACGTCTTCGAAAATAATAGTTAAAGATTTTTCAAGAGTCTCTGCCTTTTGATTCTTAAGTAATTCTTCTAGGTGAGCTCCAATATTTCTAGGGTTTTGTTTCTTTAGTCGGATTACTATAGTAGGAACCTGATGCTTTGGGTATTGGGTCAATGAAATAAAGTCTTTGTCCAGGGTTATGATAACTCTTTTCTTAACCCTTGCCAACTGGACGATCTCTTTGTCTGTTGATTTTGGATTGTTTGATTTTAAATCTAAGACATCATGACCAGAGCTGGACAAAGAAGTGATTACTAACTGAGGAACATTAACGTCGGCCAGAAATCTCATGAGCAGCTACTTTTGATTTTTTAAAGATATAACTTTCTTCTTTTCCAACAATCTTAGTAGCATATTCGAGAGCTGACTGGACCTGGTTCCGAGTAATAAAACTATACTCTTTTAAGATCTCATTAATCGTCATTCCAGAACTAATAAGCTCGAGGATTGATTCAACTGACATCCGAGTTCCAGTGATAACAGGTTTACCGCCTAGGATTTCAGGGTCCTGTGAAATATAACTTTTCATATATCTATAGTAACATACTAACTAAGTGTAATTAAAAAGAAAAGACCCTTTAAGGGTCTTTTCTACCTTGAGTCCTAGGTCCTGGCGACGACTTACTTTCCCACCCAAATAATCAGGTAGTATCATCAGCGCTGGATCGTTTCACGACTCTGTTCGGAATGGGAAGAGGTGGTGCCAATCCGCTCCAATCGCCAAGATGCAGGACTCAAGAGTGCTGGGTTCACAGTTCACGGTAATTTAGTTCACATGGTTCTACTGTGAACAGTGAACTCGTTTCTACTGTTAGTTACTTTACTCTTTGAAAAGTGGAAAGAAGTGTGTCAGGACTAGGATCATCTTAAAGCTACTAGAGTTACCTAGTAAACATAAAATGATAAACAAAAATCTGATAGAGCATTAGTATAGCTTAGCTGAACATCTTACGATGCTTACACTTGCTACCTATCGAGGTCGTGGTCTTCAACCGCTCTACACCTGCCTTGCGGCAGATAAAAAAACTTAATCTTGGGGTGTGCTTCGTGCTTATATGCTTTCAGCACTTATCAACTCCGTACATAGCTACTCAGCGTTGCGCAAGCTTGCACAACTGACACACCAGAGGTACGTCCCTCCCGGTCCTCTCGTCATTATGTTTGCTCAGATTACTCTGAGGATCAGACTATATCTTCACCCGCCAATTGGCGGGGTCGGCGTATAATGGAAGTTCAATTCCGGATTATCCGGTACCTTCCATTCAATATGAATAATTATTCATATATCAGTCGTTACGGGGTCATCTACTAAAGTATTTCTTTGTGCTGAAAAGTAATTATTTTCCCGCATCTGCTGAATCCACCAAACAACGTCATGTTTTGTAATTAGTTTTTGTTGTAATTTTGGTATCAGCTCCAGCAACAGACTAGCCTGCTTTCGTTTAAATCTTAGATACGGACTTAGCAACTTAAGGATATTTAAAACTTTTTCGAATCCTTCTATTCTTAACTCAGAAATGTGATCATTTCTAGTATAAACATAACCACAACCTAAGGTATGCCTAATCCATTCTATTTCCTGAAGATGGCTGAAATCCTGATAGAAACAGATTACTGTTTTTACTCGGAAAATTTCTTTACCACTTTGACGTCGATGTAGTTGAAGCATGATACTACCATCTCCATCTAGGAAACCTGCTATATAAGCAAGATCTGTTGCTTTTACTTTAGAGAGACTTCCCACGGTATTACCCATAAACATGTTATCTTGGGTTTAGTATAGAACCAAACAAAACCCAAAGTCAATGGGCTTCACCGTTATTAGCCGAATTGTCAAACTACATTACTGTAGTAAGTAGCAATTTCTTACTAGGGAGAGGTCCCCTCAAGTTTCTTACGTCCACGCCGGATAGAGTCCGAGCTGTCTCACGACGCTCTGAACCCAGCTCGCGTACCGCTTTAATGGGCGAACAGCCCAACCCTTGGGTGCTACTTCACACCCAGGATGCGACGAGCCGACATCGAGGTGCCAAACGGTGCCGTCGATATGACATATTATCCCAAATTTCTTTGAGTATAGACTATACCTTCATCCTTTTCAGGATGGCAACATATGATAACTCCTATTCTGTGTATAAAATTGAGCTATCTCAGTCCGAAAATATCGGACTTCAGTCGTTACGGGATTAGCTTGTAAAACATGCTTGGAATGAGGTTTGGAGTCACTCGTGTTCTTATTGTCTCCATACTCTGATGAGCAACTCGTAACCGATAGTAAACTTTATCGCGGTTAAGAGTCGTCACAATTCCAAGTTTAGTACGCAACACTTTTTGAAGAAACTCGTTTTCTGCTTTATTAAAGCACTGCGAGTTAATCCGAATCTGCATACCATCACGACTACCATCATCCATGATCCACACTGCTAGTACCAGATCGTCTAGTAATTCCGCTAGGAGTTTTTTAGGAATTACTTTACGACCATTTCGGTAAAAGACATTATGCATCTGTACAAATGTAGGATGAGTAATAGTCCGAAAGTAAAAACAGGTCCCACTTTGTCGTGGAGAGGAATTAGAAAAATCTTTGAGCAGTTTATACTTCCACATAACATAGTCCTTTTGTTTAAGACTATGATTAACACGGAAAGCAAAACCGCTTGTAGTTTTGACTAGATACCCATCTCCCAGCATAGAACCAATCACTACCGCGATTTGTTGCGCGGTTAATGGTTGACTTCTTGCTTTAATGGCAAAGTGTGTGTTCACGACAAGCTATCTTACCCTCGGTATTATCCGTTGACTAGAATTTACCCAAAGTAAATCCGAATGTCAACTAGGACTTCACCGATTTGAGTTGCTATTGCCTTAAGCGTTACCGCCTAAGCGAGCCAAAATTGACTCTTGGGCACCATAAGCCTGTTATCCCCGGGGTAGCTTTTATCCGTTAAGCTCCGAACCTCCCATAAGGTATCGGAGGATCATTAGATCCAACTTTCGTTCCTGCTCGACTTGTAGGTCTCGCAGTCAAGCTGGCTTACGCTCTTACACGTCCAGCCCGATTTCCATCCGGGCTAAGCCAACCTTTGAGCCCCACCGTTACTCTTTTGGTGGGGACCGCCCCAGTCAAACTACCCACCAGACCTTGTCTCGAGGCCAGATTATGGCTCTCGGTTAGTACTAAATTCCAGAAAGAGAGGTGTTTCATTGTCGCCGAAGCTCCCTCTTACGCTACACATTCTGAAACTCAATACAGGATCAAGTTGTAGTAAAGCTCCACGGGGTCTTTTTGTCCTGGCGTGGAAAGGCCGCGTCTTCACAGCCATCTCAATTTCGCCGGGTCCTTCTCTGAGACAGTTCTCAAGTCGTTCTGCCATTCGTGCGGGTCGGAACTTCACGATTAATCCTCAATTACTTGAGGCGTAGACTATATCTTCACTTAATGAGGCTAAGAAGTTGTTCTCTAGTATATCTTCTTGCCCCTAGACCGTTCATTTGAAAAGAAATTTCAAGAATCTTGTTTAACTCCTCTTTTTTTAAGTGCGCCCCTTGGTGTACCAAATTACACACGCGGGTAAATTTTTCAAAATCCTTCACTTTCGATGAAAGCAAAGGGTACTTAAGAAAGTGTGGTATAACTTTTTCTTGTAAGTCCTTTATACTTCTTACCTCGTATTTGTAAGTTCTATCGCTTGGGTTCCTCCGAATAGTTCCACAACCAAGGTAGCGTTTGAATGTTTGTAATACTTCTTGGCGATCGTAATTCTGAGAAACCGAAAAGCTAGGTCGAACTTCTAACGAGGTTCTAATCTTTGGTCTTGGGGAGAATGATATACAAAAACTTCCTTCACCATCGGCATAACCTGATAAATAATAACCGATGTTCTCATCAAGCGCTGGCGTATTAGGCATATTATCTATAATATGCCTCTGATCCGTTCTTGTATCAACTATAACGGATCAAGTCGTTACAGGGTCCCACTTCGCATCCATCCTTCGTTAAAACTACGGAGGACATGTAAAGCTACGCGGGACTTACCCACGGTATTACCCTCTACTTTTACATGCTGCCTTGATCAGCACAACATAGTAGGGCTCCACCGTTTTAAGCCAGTACGGGCGATTCTTTCACCCGACAAGGAACTTCGCTACCTTAGCACAGTTATAGTTACTGCGGACGTTTACTGTGGCTTCAGTCGGAACCTTGCAGCTCCTTCTTTAACCTTACAGCACTGGTCAGGCGTCAGCCCCTATACTTCCCCTTACGGGTTTGCAGAGACCTGTGTTTTTGTTAAACAGTCGCTTGAGAGTCTTTTGTTGTAACCCCAACTCGCGCACAGCGCGAGAAGTTCCAATTTACAATTTACAATTTACAATTAAATATCAAGTTTAAAATTTGAACTATTGAAAATTCAATGGAAATTGAGAATTGATCCTTGAAAATTCTTGTGCTGCACACAAGAGGGGCACGATATCTTCCAAGGATACATCGAGCTCTTTTGCCTAGTTCCTTAGAGAAGGTTCTCCCGATCACCTTGGTCTACTCGACCAGCCCACCTGTGTCGGTTTGCGGTACGGTAAAATAATAGCTCTTAACGAGAGTTTTCCTGAAAACTGAATGCTTCCTAATCTCCTTCAATTACTATCAGGATTTTATTCGTAGCTCAAATAAACGTGTCGACGGATTTGCCTATCAACACTTCCTTACTACTTAAACCCAATTGCGAAACTGGGCTAGGGGCATCCACTTTTGTCATCCCTTTAAGTCTTAATCGCTATTACCTTGTAGCAGAAATTTGTCTGCTTGTCCATCGTCTACACCTTTACGGTCTCGACTTAGGACCGACTAACCCTACGCCGATTAACGTTGCGTAGGAAACCTTGGGCATTCGGTGGTCCGATTTTTCATCGGACTTACGCTACTCATACCGGCATTCTCACTTCTATCCGCTCCAGCCCGTCTTACGATTGACCTTCACTGCAAATAGAACGCTCCCCTACCACACTCGCGCACAGCGCGAGAAGTTCCAATTTACAATTTACAATTTACAATTAAACCTCAATGTTTAAACTATTAAGTTATTAAAACATTGAAAATTCAATGAAAATTGAGAATTGATCCTTGAAAATTCTTGTGCTGCACACAAGCATCCGTAGCTTCGGTACTAGGTTTGAGCCCCGTTACATTGTCCGCGCAAAATTCTTAAACCAGTAAGCTGTTACGCACTTTTTAAAGGGTGGCTGCTTCTAAGCCAACCTCCTGGGTGTCTATAGAACTTCACTTCGTTTTACACTTAACCTAGATTTAGGGACCTTAGCTGACGATCTGGGTTGTTTCCCTTTAGAACCATGACGCTTAGCCGCCACGTTCTGACTCCCCCGCAAAACTACCACGTATTCGGAGTTTGGTTAGAGGCAAGACCTTGCGGCCCTGCGGCTCCATCCAGTAGCTCTACCCCATGATAGATAAACGGAAGGCTATACCTCTATATATTTCGGGGAGAACCAGCTATTTCCAGGTTCGATTGGCATATCACCTCTAAACACAAGTCATCCCAAGTCATTGCAACGACAACGGGTGCGGGCCTCCCCCAGGTTTTACCCTAGGTTCACCCTGCTCATGCTTAGCTCACCTGGTTTCGGGTCTATACCAAACTGCTTAGGTCGCCCAGTTAGGGCTCGCTTTCACTACGCCTCCGCTCTGTAAAGAGCTTAAACTTGCAGTTTACGGTATAACTCGCCGGTTCATTCTTCAATAGGCACGCCATCACACTGGTTAGGAACGAGGATCCTTGCGGACCCAACGTAGTCCTATCCTTAGTGCTCTGACTGCTAATAGCATATGGTTTCAGGTACTATTTCATTCCGTTAACAACGGTACTTTTCACCTTTCCCTCACGGTACTAGTTCACTATCGGTGTTGCTTTGTATTTAGCCTTAGAGCATGGTCGCCCCAGATTCCCTCAAGATACCACGTGTCCCGAGGTACTCAGGTACTCTGCCTCACTTTACTCAAGTTTCGTATACGGGATTTTCACCCTCTATGATCCGCTATTCCAAGCAGTTCTACTACCTTTTCAAGTGATTACGCAAAGCCCTACAACACCCTCACGCACAGCGCGAGAAGTTCCAATTTACAATTTACAATTTACAATTAAATATCAATGAAACAATTTTTTAAAACTGAGATATTGAAAATTCAATGAAAATTGAGAATTGATCCTTGAAAATTCTTGTGCTGCACACAAGGGTTTAGGCTGTTCCGCGTTCGATCGCCTCTACTAACGGAATCTCAAATTGATTTCTTTTCCACTGGTTACTTAGATGTTTCAGTTCGCCAGGTTCCCTCCAAGCAGCTATTTATTCACTGCTTGGTGACCGCCAAAGGCGGCCGGGTTTCCCCATTCGGACATGACCGGATTAACGCTTGTTGGCAGCTACTCGGTCAGTTTCGTCGCCTGCTACGTCCTTCTTAGGCAAAGCAACCCAAGGCATCCACCATATGCATGAGTAGATTTTTGTTTTTCTCGTTTTCACGAGATGTCTATGTATATTAAAATATTAACGACTCGTCACCTGACGAATCGGCCTTTACACTTCTTATCCACTTTTCAAAGAGCATATCTAGCTCATACAAGCTAGTCACTGGCTTCTAGATTCCTAAAAACCAAGAACTAACTTTTGAATCCTTTCACCCTACTCTAAAGCTTCGGGTGACACCCTTCTTCGCCCTTACCTAAGTCATATAACCCTACACGTCTACTATGTGGACGAAGTCCACCCGTCGTCAGAACTCTGGGTGGCCTAGGCCGCCCGAAGCCCGCAGGGCGAAGGGTGGTGGACCGTGCGGGATTCAAACCCACGACCTTTCGGATGCAAACCGAACGCTCTATCAACTGAGCTAACGGCCCCTGCCTACTAAGACCTTCATGTTGGCTAAACCAAACAAAAGATTTATCAAACCATAATATTAAATTAACTTAGTGAAGGGAAAATAAAAGGAGGAAAATGATAATACCGTAAAATGAATCTAGAATTAGTGAATTCCTTCTATATCCCCTTAATCTGGCTAAAACCATGTGTAATACTTTATAACACTTTGCCCAAATCTAGTCAAGCGGTAATTCAACCAATCGGAATATCACGAGGAGGCTCATGTCGGGGTGTTTTATGGAGTTGTTGATAAATAATATTCTTAGCCTCAAAAGGATTGGGCACCCACTCCAGTATCACCTCGCTGTCATCAGTTCCAGCTGTATCCAGCACAATGGTCCCAGTGTGCAACACCAGTCTACCTAGTACGCCCTGCTCAACGCTAACATCAGTGACTTTCGAATAATCAGCGCTGACCGTGGATTGGCCAATAAGGCCTTTTTTCAAAATTACCCTTTTGTCAGTGACGATATACATCAACGTCATTTTTCGGTAGATTGCTTTAGCAATTATTAGCAAACCATACAAAAGTACGGGTATTAGTATGACTCCTACAATCATGTCAAAAATAAATTGGGTGTTGGAGTAACCGAAAACGTGGATAACTCTTTCGCTGGGCGCGATGAACTTGTCGTACTTATTAGCCATTAAAACAATAATATGGGAGCTTGTAGAGTGTGTCAACTTTGTGCTATCGGAAAGTGTTGGCGATGGTGGGTGGAGAAGGATTCGAACCTTCGACCCCTACATTATCAGTGTAGTGCGCTACCACTGCGCCATCCACCCAAAAAAGAATGCTCTTAAAATTCGACTTCCCAATATTATCATAAAAAATTCATAAACGGAAGGAAAAGTAAGGGAGTGCTCAAGCACCCCCTGAAATAGCAACCTCTACCAGACATCACGCCCAAAATAAATTGGTTCTTCGCGAAATAAAGTCTCCGCTCTACGTCCTTTCTCTGAAATAAAAAGCATCAACAAAACTTCATCTAAAGGCTGTCCGTTCTCGGTCTCAGTGGTCGGGATTATACGACCTTCTTTGATTGGAACCCAGCCAAAGCGAGAATACCAACCCACTAATTCAGGCCTGCAAGTAGCAATTGCCACATCTGCCCGAGGTCTAGTCAAAATATGGTCAGTCGCTTTCATAACCAAATCAGAAGCAACACCACTATGGCGAAATGCGGGCAAAGTGTAAACTCCCCCTAGACCAAGCACCCGAAAAGTCTCACCACAGTGCATTAAGTCCCGCTGCAACACCGCCCCGTGGCTAATAACTATTTTTGCAGACTTACTTGACCCATCACGAGTAAAGTCCGTAGCTATAAAATGGAGCGGGTAGAACTCGCCTGGGCAAATCCAAGTCCTGTCAAGGTTAACACCTTCAAAACCTTCCGGCCAGATAAACCTCATGGCTGTCAATATTTGCCACTTAAGTACTGGACTCATCTCCGTTCTGGTAAAATTCTGAACTTGATAACCCATGCTGGTCTCCCTTGGCGAGAAGTATACACTAGAAGGGCAATTTAGCCAAAAAGAAGACTAGCTTGAATGCTAGTCTTTACTTGGATTACTCGCATGAGATTACGCCTTTTCGCCTTCACTGTGCGACTTGAGTAAACCAAGAAACTCTAGATAACTTTCAGGATAATTATGAGCAAAGCGTTCCATAAGGGCTACCGCTTCCTCGACAGAAGCAAACTCGACTGAACCACAATCCCGATCGCCCGACCTCTGACTTGAACGAGGTGTGACAACTTCCGGAGAAACCCTCAATATAAGAGTGACTTTGGATCCTACCCTGGTAACCGCTGGGAAAAGTTTTATCAGACTGTTCTCAAAAACAAGTTGGGTGAACCCATCAGCATCTCTAAGTGTGTGCCACTCAAGGTAGCTTAGAACAGTTCTCATGTTCTATCACAACCTCCTTTAAACTCCCAAACTACACTGATTTATGCTAATAATTGTCTCATTCCCATTTCTATCAACAGTCGATGGTTTTCCTGAGTAAGGTGAACTACCGTCCCACACTCAGAACAAAAACTCATCATATCCTTATTGACTCTTCCTCCCACCTCCTGGGTAAACCTCACGTCTTCTTGGAACTGATTGGCTACAAGACCAGCATCCAGCATACCAAGACAGATCTCATTAAAGTAAACCCAAGTTTCTTCTCTGTCAGGGGAAGGTTTGCATCTTGGGCACTGGCACCTAACCCAACTAACAAATAAGCATCTCGAAGCCATTAATGCGCCCCTTCTAAACCGGTCTTGGTTTCTTACTTCAAAACGAAGGTCAGCGGTTACCAGCTGTTGAGCCATCAACTCTCCCTTACCTCACAGAATATCCGCATACTACTACAGGATAGTTAAAATTGCAACAAAAAAGCCCGCGTTAAGCGGACCCTTTTGTTTTTTGACTTCTGAAAAGATGGTAGAAAATACCTTGACGTCGTTTTTGTTTCCCTCCATAGCTTTACGCGACGGAGGGCTGACCTTGGTCGCTACTGTGAGGCGCGACCCATGGCCCTGTACCTTCCGGTACAGTGCGGATACTCCTTAGAAAGGAGGTGATCCATCCCCAGATTCCCCTAGGGATACCTTGTTACGACTTAGCGCTCATCGCCGATTTCGCCTTCGACAGCGTCCTCCTTGCGGTTAGACAACCGTCTTCGGGCGCCCCCGACTTTGCTCACTTGACGGATTGGGATAATTTAAGGTTATTTCCCGTTCCCACCCGACGAGCCGATTTCCGGCATCGGGCGAGCCCCAGATGTTTAAATCCAGGTAGACTCCTTCCCAGCTGAAGTTAGATGTTTGAAATTAGAAAATAGATTTGGAATTTAGATTTTGGAGGTTGGATAGCTCTTCCAATTTTGCAATAGTTTTGTGAGTTGCTTACCTACAATATCATATCGGTTCAGTAAATTCTCACAGAATTCTGGTCTCCAAAAACCTAAGTCTTTGGCAAAACTGATATGTACAACCATCTCATTACATGATCCAATAGATGTCAAAAGATATCTTTTGAACTCTTTTTCAAAAAGTCTTTTAGCATATCCTTCAGCAATATTTGCTGGTATTGACTTTGATGCTCTTCGCATCTGATCAACTAAGTCATACTTTTCGCTATTAGGCAGTCTTAGAATCGACTTATTAATCTCTAACGCTAAACCATACGACTCTTGATATACCTTCAAGTCTTTAAAACTCTGGATCATCAACTAAATTGTACTCTACCAATTTCAAACTTCCAGTTTCTTTATCCATCTTCAAAACTCAAACATCTAACCTCAGTGGTACTATGAATCTGCTGACTTCCTACTAAGTAATTACCTCTACCTTAATAGGATCTCCTTGGGTTACATAAACAACTTTTCCTGTCATTCCACTAAAACTTTTTACTAATCGCTAAGTTTCTCTCAAACCGCCCGGTTGAGATCGCTTATTAGAAAGTCTCATTTTGCGTGGACTAACATTTGCCTCAGGCCCTCCAGCACTTCTGTTACCAGAAAGTGCCTGCCATGTTTTTTTGGCTAGTCCGACGTTACATCGGACATTGGATTTTAACCAATTAGCTATTTATGCTGCCAAGCGCGCTTTTATTTGCGGTGTGTACAAGACCCGAGAACGTATTCACCGCGGCCTGCTGATCCGCGATTACTAGCAATTCCGACTTCATGCAGGCAGGTTGCAGCCTGCAATCTGAACTGAGGACCGTTTTAAGGGATTGGCTTAGCATCGCTGCTTTGCATCCCGTTGTTCCAGTCCATTGTAGGGTGTGTGTAGCCCAGGGTATAAGGGCTATGATGACTTGACATCGTCCCCGCCTTCCTCCCCGTTATACGGGGCAGTTTCATTAGAGTGATACAACTAATGATAGGGGTTGCGCTCGTTGAGCCACTTAAGGCGACGCCTCACGGTACGAGCTGACGACAGCCATGCAGCACCTGTGTATGCTCCCTTGCGGGTCGTCACCCTTTCGGGTTCCTACCACATACATGTCAAACCCTGGTAAGGTTCTTCGCTTTGTATCGAATTAAACCACACGCTCCACTGCTTGTGCGGGTCCCCGTCAATTCCTTTAAGTTTTAGCCTTGCGGCCGTACTCCCCAGGCGGGATGCTTAACGCGTTAGCTTACGACACTGACAGGGTCAAACTGCCAATATCTAGCATCCATCGTTTACGGCGTGGACTACACGGGTATCTAATCCGTTTTGCTCCCCACGCTTTCGTGCCTCAGCGTTAGAACTATGCCAGGTTGCTGCCTTCGCCTTTGGTGTTCCAACTGATATCAACGCATTTCACTGCTCCACCAGTTGTTCCGCAACCCCCTCATAGCCTCTACCCTGATAGTATCATTGCCTACTCTCCAGTTAAGCTGGAGGATTGAAGCAACGACTCATCAAGGAGCCTACGCAACTCTTTACGCCCAGTAATTCCGGATAACGCTTGCCGCCTACGTATCACCGAGGCTTCTGGCACGTAGTTAGCAGCGGCTTATTCGTAAGGTACAGTCAGTCCCGCTAAGCGGGAGTTTATTCCCTTACAAAAGGAGTTTACGACCCGAAGGCCTTCGTCCTCCACGCGGCGTCGCGTCGTCAGACTTTCGTCCATTGCGAACTATTCCCGGTTGCTGCCACCCGTAGGTGTATGGGCCGTGTCTCAGTCCCATTGTGGCTGACCATCCTCTCAGACCAGCTACCCGTCGTAGCCTTGGTAGGCCATTACCCTACCAACTAGCTGATGGGACGCAGGCTCATCCTTTAGCGCACAGTTACGTGCTTTGGTTACAAACCTCTCGGTTTGAAACATTATGCGGTATTACCCCGCCTTTCGGCGAGCTATTCCCCACTTAAGGGTAGATTCCTACGCGTTACTCACCCGTCCGCCGGTTGTCGCCTTGCGGCGACCCCCTTGACTTGCATGCCTAAGGCACGCCGCCAGCGTTCATCCTGAGCCAGGATCAAACTCTTCGAAAAAATTGCACTGCAATTTAAGAATTTATTAGCTCAATAGAAGCTGGTAAATTGCTTTACCGTTATCTAAATTACTTTGTTTAAACTTAATAATTGACGTTTTGGTATTTCTACCATCTTTTCAGTTGTCAAAGAACGTGTCGCTTCATCGACTTTATTAACACTGTTTAAGAAGCGTAAAACCGAAGATATCCAAACTCTTCGGTTGTAAAAGAACAAACAATCTCTATATAATCTGTAATATTGTTTAGGAAAGGTTTTCATCCGGGTTTCCAGCCCAGAACTAAGCAGCCATTTAGACTGTTAGTGAGCGTATCTTAAACCAAAAACCCCTACTTGTCAACTGCCGTTCTTAAGACTTTTTCGCTCGTCTCCTTGGGAGATATTTCTGTTTCAAAAGTTGGGTTTGGTAAGACTTTTCAAGAAGGGGAAGTTTTCGCAAATATTCATAGGCCAATCTCCCTCCCCAAATTAGAAAGCTTATTATAGCAAGGATAAAAACTATTCTTGAGGAAAGTAATTTGGCATTTTCAAAACGCATGAACAGAAGGATTAGTCCTGTCAAACCAAAAGAGAAGAGATAAACTAGTAGCCTATTAAGAAAATGGAATTTAGGCGGGTTTACTATTTTAAATCTCCTTCTCCAGAAAGAAATGAACACTGATCCTACTAGAAATAAACTAAAAAGGATTACAAACTGGGAGTAATACCTAAAACTCGAGCCTGCATTGGGCGCTAGAATATAATTCAGGTCAACGAGTTTAGGCCAATCAACTTCCCAAGCACCTGGTCTTAGAGGCAACCAACTTAGATTTATCTTCAATTTGTTCATAGTTCCATATTAACCACAAATTTTCAATTTACAGTTTACAATTTTCATTGAAGTTGCAATGTCACAATTAAGCATTACAGTATTGAAAATTGATTGGAAATTAAAAATTAGAAATTGAGAATTAACTAATTATTCCTCCACCTAGGACTACATTTTTAGCATAGAGTACGACACTTTGTCCAGGACTTATCGCCCGCTGGTCTTTTTCAAACTCGACCTGAATTCTGTCTTTAGTAATTTTGTTAACTACAGCATCTTGTAAAGCTTGTAAGTGTCGGATCCGAGCTTTTACTTTCAAAGGAAATTCTGGTTCGACTCCTGAGACCCAGTGAGTATCTCGGGCGGTTAATGACTTAGAATACAGTTTATCCTCTTGGTTAAGCGGTGCAACGACTAGTATGTTTTCCCTGACTTTTTTGTCGACTACATAATATGGGATTCCTCCTCCGATCTTCAAACCCTCCCTCTGTCCAAGCGTGTAGAAATAAATACCGTCATGGGTACCCAAGACCTTGCCTTTAAGGTCCTTGATTTCCCCTGTTTTTTTAGGGAGTCGACGTGATAGAAACTCACGAATCTTAACTTCCCCAACGAAACAAATTCCTTGGGAATCTGGTTTGGCATGAACTGGGACGCCCAATGTTTTAGCAATTTCCCGGATTTCTTTTTTATAGAAATTACCTAAGGGCAAAAGTACGCGGGCCAGTTGCTCCTGAGTAAACGTGTACAGGAAGTACGACTGATCCTTGGTCTGGTCAATACCCGCAACTAGTTCGTATTTGTCAGGCCGAATCCTGAAAATGTCATTCCGAACTTGTTTCGGAATCTCTTTAGATCCTGAAACGAGTTCAGGATGGTTGAGAAAAATTTTTCTGACCCCTGCATAGTGGCCGGTAGCTATATAGTCTAACCCAAGTTTTAAGGCCTCGTCCAGAAATATTTTAAACTTGATCTCTTTATTGCACATAATATCTGGATTTGGGGTTCGACCGGACTCATATTCCTGATAAAAATAGTCAATTACTTTTTCCCGATACTCTTTTTCAAAATCAAAGACATGGAAAGGAATCCCAAGCTTTAAGGCGACTTTCAAAGCATCCGCTCGATCGTCGACACCTCTACAATCTCTTGGGTCAGACCAGTTTTTCATATACAAACCAGTCACATTTGCGCCAGCGGTTTTGAACAAAGCAGCGACCGTGGAGCTATCAACCCCACCACTCATCGCCACACCAATTTTTTTGCCAAGTAAAAACTCCTCGGAAATGTTCATCCGTTTAAGATAGTCAGCGATATTTAACCTGGTCGGAGTGTCAACACTCATAGAAGATGTATTTTAACACGAGGTAGGGAGAATTTTAAAATGACCCGCTGGGGGATTTTTTGATTGTAGGAGCGGTTTCGGCTGGTCCAGTTTGCACACCTTGAACCTGACTGGATCCGCTAGCTGATGGCGTGCTTGTTTTGGCAGAATTAGTCGCGGCCTTTGGTGAGGCACTAGGAGAAGAAGTTTTGGCCGAGCTCGTGGCGACTGGCGTGGCGGATTTGCTAGAGACATTAGGTGATGCTGAGCTTGTAGCTGGATTTGGAACTGATGTCTTGGTCGGAATTGGGCTGGCGGGAGTAACATTAACTGAGCCTTTGGAGTCGGTAACAGATTCTCTAGGGAGAGTCGGTTTAGTCATAGACCCTAGATAAAAACCACCCCCACCGGAGATTAAAGAGAATATCAAAACTAATAGTACAGTTCGTGGTGTATATTCCATGGCAGATTTATATCAAGTCTAATTGTTAGATCTAACTATGTCAACTATTTAGGGTGACTTTTTGTTAAGACTAATCACTGTCAAGGTTACTGGGGAATCGAACTTGGAGCGGGTTGTGTCGTACCAAAATTAGGCTGGTCAAATCCTGAAGGTGCGCTATTTGGAAAACCAGACTGATTTGGAACTTGATTAGTTGATCCGGAATAAGGGCGCGGTCCTTGATTGGAAAATTCTCCAGGGGAGGTATTACCACCCGGTCCAAATTGACCACCTGGACCAAACCCAGGACCACCAGGTTGGCCACTCGGTCCAGGACCACCCGGGAACTCACCGGGCTTTCTAAACCCACCATCACCTTGGTTAGGAAAATTACCTGCTCCGGGACCACCCCCACACTGAGAAGCGTTCTCGGGCTTAGTACAAAATGTTTGACACTCTTCAGGAGTTTTACAACCTCCTGGCCCACCATTTCCAGGACCAAATTGACCTGGACCCCCGGGTCCACCAGGACCACCCGGCCCTCCTGGGCCACCACCAAACTTTTGGCATTCTTCTTGATGTGTTTCACAATACGTCTGGCAAGACTCAGGCGAATTACACCCTCCCGGACCGCTGGTTCGACCATCCGGTCCCCGAGCACCCTCAGGACCTCCGCCGACCCCATACTTTCTAGCTACCTCAGAACACTTTTGTCTATTCTCAGGACTATCACAAAAAGTCCGGCATTCTTCTCCCTTACAACCCAACTCGGCCGCCATTTTTTGTTGATTTTCTCCTCCTGGACCTCTTGGATCACCTTTGGCAAGGCCATATTTACTCGCTATCTCAAAGCATTTTTGACGATTAGCCTCAGTCTGACAAAAAGTCTCACACGCCTCTCGACTGCAACCCAACTCTTTACCCATATTTTCCAAGGCCTCGTAGTTGGCCGGCGGTTCTCCTCTAGCTACCCCGTATTTCTTAGCCACCTCGAAACATTTTTGACGGTTTTCAGGCGCTTCACAAAAAGTCCGACATTCGTTCAAAGTACAACCCAGCTCTTTTTGCATATTACTGGCAACTTCTGGTGATAGTCCATCGGGACCTCCTGGACCACCACCCTTAGGCTTGAAACCGTACTTATTAGCTACAGCCATACATTTTTCGGCATTAGCTCTGTTTTCACAAAAAGCGCGGCAAGAATTCATATCGCTACAACCCAGCTCATTCATCATTTTCTTAACCGTCGCCGAATCGACTCCTTCAGGACCACCTTGGCCAGATTGATCTTTGGGCTTAAGATTATTCTTTTCAGCAAAGGCTACGCAAGACTCAATATTCTCAGGATCTTCACAAAAACTACGGCATTCGGTGAAAGAAGCACAATTTCCAAGTTCCGCTACGGGAAATTTTATCTGGGGTCCCCCGCTGGTTCCCTGTGACTCATTATACTTACCCAGCTTATTCGATTGAGCAAAGCTGTCACAAGCACCAAAATTCTTTTCATCCTGACAAAAATCCCTGCACTCCTCAACACTCCCACAGCCTCCTAGTTCTCTAATGGGAAAGCTAATATTTGGGGTTTGGGCAGATACATTGGAAGAAAAGGCAAATAAAACAACTAAAATAAGGGGGGTATATATTAAAAGTTTTTTAGGTTGGAACATTTTAGTAAGCTATCTTTCCCTTTGTCTTGGGACTTCTGTAGTCAAACTGGTCCAAGCCATCAAAAGGGTTTACGTACTCAGTGGAAACACCTTTGACGTTAGTAAAGGGGTTTTCATAACCAAAAGGGTTGGTCGAAGCGCTATCAGTTGCAAAAGGATTAACCGTCTCTGAAGAAGTGTCCGTCTTGGATGCGGTTGACAAACCAAAACCACTCATTCCTAAGTAATAACCGCCCCCACCAGCTAAAACAGCAACAACTAAAACTATCAGCACTATTTTTGTCATATTCATGGCAGGCCTCCTAATTGTGTAATGAAATCTTATGATCTACCCGTTGACTTTGTCAAGAGTGACTCTAGCCTTTTTTTGTGCCTGGATCGCGAGATCAAGAGCTGTCAAGATACGTTGATCTGACAAAATAAAACTTTCCCCCGAAACCCGATTCAGAAAGTCTTCAAAGCACGATTTTATCAAATCTAAATACTCTTCTTCATGGTTTTGTTTAGTGTTAAAAGAGTCTATAATCTCCCCTTTTTGAAATATTTTGTACTTGAGGGGGACCCACCCGTTCACTAATATTTGCGCGTTGGTAGTCGTGATCACTACCTTGCATCCCGGATTTGGAGACATGAGATCATGATTAATGCTAACCTTGGCATTTCCGTAACTAAGCTTTAGCTCTGTCGAACAAGTTTTACCGTTAACGATTTTTTCCGAGGACGACACGAGCCCACCCTTGCCCAACAAGTAGTTTGCTATATATATAAAATGGTAGCTAGAGTTAAGAAACCAACCGCCGCTTTTTTCAATATTCCAAAACCAGGGCGTCGTAATTTCGCCTTCGCGGGCCAAATTATGAACCATAATGCTCCTCACTTCTCCATAAACCCGTTGATCAAGCAATCTCTTAAGTCTTGTATATATTTTACTAAAAATTAGCGGGTGGTCTGATCCTAAAACTACGTGTTTGTCTTTAGCAAGAGCAAAAAGTTCTTCAGCTTGACCTAATTCCAAAGTCAGTGGTTTTTCACAAAAAACGTGTTTGTCAGCACTTAGACAGTTCTTTGCCTGATCATAATGGAGGTAATTTGGAGTATTTAGGATAACGATATCAACTTGAGAATCTTTACGCAGCTTGTCAAAGGACGCGTAACTTTTGACGCCAAGCTCTTTAGCCAGTCTTGAGCCAACCGGAGACACATCGTGAAAACCAACAATACGACAGTTCTTTAAGTTCTGATAGGCTTTTAAGCTAAACTCCCCAAAAGCTCCCAGTCCGACAATACCTAAACCAAACATATGCTTTATTCGTAAACCTTGGCAACCCAGATCAAAATAACCCCACCCAGAAAAAGCAGAGTTTGTATGAGAGCACTTTTCTGACGAAAAGACTTATGGACTTCTGGTATCAAATCACTACAAGAAATGTAGATAAACATCCCAGCGCCCAAAGCTAATGAATAAGGAATCAAACTTGTAAGTGAGGAAAGGAAGAAATAACCCATCAGACCCCCTAAAACAGAGGCCAAAGCGGAAATGAGATTGTAAAGCACAATTCGCCATTTTTTCATCCCCCCATAAAGCAGTACTGTAAAGTCACTAATCTCCTGAGGTATTTCGTGAAGAACAATCGCAGCACTAGTTGTCAAACCCAGTACTGGGTTTACCAAAAAGCTTCCCGCCACCAAGACTCCATCAAGAAAGTTGTGAAAAGTGTCCCCAATCAAAATAAGACTAGTGGAAGGCGCAGTTTCCTCATCACTTTTACCGTGATGATGGTGGAACCAGAGTAAATAACGCTCAATGAAAAAGAATATCATTACCCCAGTTAACACAAATGGTAGCACGCTCTCAGGGTTTTGAGAAAGCTCTATTGACTCAGGTAGTAGGTCAAGAAAAGCTGTCGCCAGCAAGGTACCTGCGGCAAAACTAACCAGAGACAAGGAAACTGACTCGCTCAACCCTTTTTTAGCCAGCAGCAGTAAACCGCCGATTAAGCCTAGAGCACTACTTATTAGAGTCGCCAGGAGTATTAAGGTTAATGTCATTTCAAAGACTCATCACCACTAAAGACATCATGATTACAAAAAGCTGTAAGGCTATTCCAGGCAAAAAACGAACATATTTGCCGTAATGGTATTTATTGTGAACCAAAGTATATTTTTTTAACCTCTTGGGACTATTATAAAGGGCGTTTAGAAGATTATGCGCATCAGGAATCGAAGCTGAAAGCCCACCCAGCCACATCATTTCCCAGTCAGAATTTCCCCAGGTTAGAATAGTAGCCAGGAAAATCGCCAGACCGACATCCAGAGCGGAAATAAAAACATCTTTCTTACTAATATCTTCAGTATCCAAGTCCCAATGGGGAACGCTATCCAAAATAAAATGCGATCCAATTGCTAAAGGAGCCACCATCCAAACTCGGTCAAACTGGGTCGCAATCGCTATTCCGACTAAGGCGTGTGGTGTTATTAGCATTTGTCACAATACCCCAGTTTTTGGAAATTGAAAATAAGCCTGGCTTGTTTCGAGTCGAATAATCGACTCCAAACTGAAAATTGAAAATTTCTACTAGATTCCAACATAGTTATACATTTTGAATACAAGCCAAGTGATTAGGAGCGACATCAGAGCCCCAACTATTACCTGGCCCCAGGTATGTTTTTTTAGCTTGGTTCTAGCCCACCCCACTAAGGGTAGGAAAATAAAAAGCCAGGCTAGTTTCATCCCAAAAAGTCCGACCAAACTAGCGCAGAAAAAAGTAAAAAAACTGGAATGAAAACTAACTTTCCAGAAAAGAGTGGTTAGTGATAAAAATAATCCCAACAAAAACGCGGTTTGGCCAAAAACCAGCAACAAACTAGGAGCACTTAACCCCAGCAAAATTAAATTAAGTACTAGTAAAGAGAGCATCCCCACAAGCAGCACTTTGTATCTTTCTTTTCGTTCACTGATAAACCAATCGTGAATAACACCTTTTTTCATCCCGCGAAAAATATATAGTGCTGTTGGGACAATCGAGATCCCCATCACCAAAAGAAACCAAAAAGTCGCCTCCTTAAAGGTCATGGAAATACTTTTCAGAATGACTAAAAGGGTAACGATCGTAATAAGTAGAGGATCAGTAATCGTGGAAACAAACTCAGCAAGTTCGGTACCCAGACTATCTTTATCCTTTTTCCCGACCCTATCAAACCAAAATAACGGTATTCGCATGAATTGATTGTAGCATATATGCTAAAATGTGGTGTACTTCA
>MHDB01000041.1:28918-35407 GCA_001816835.1 Candidatus Woykebacteria bacterium RIFCSPLOWO2_01_FULL_43_14
TACCTCAAGACCTTTTACAAAGAGCCGAAGGGTTGATTGATCAGGCTTGGCAACTTTTGGGTTTGGACCCAGCAGTGGTAAAAAGATATTGGCAGGTTTCCGTCTCCCCACCGCTTAAAAAAGGACACCAAATAAGCGTGGTATTTCAATATCGTGTGGGAAGGGATCCTGATAAAGGCTTGAGATTAGAAATTAGCTTTATGGAGCTCTCAAATGTCTGGAGAGCACAGGGTATCATGGGGACAACGAAACCTAATGGCGGCGGGTTTGATTTCTTCATCTCCATTAGACGTGGGAAAGGACCAGAGACCTTTCTTGCTTATGCTGGTGCTTTTCCTTATCCTAATATCGTTCAAGACGCTAAGGTGAGAGACTCTCTCAGTGCCTAATAAAGTAGCCTACTAAAACTCCCAAAGACACCTTTTTTAGGTGTCTTCTTTTTTGTGCCATACAACAGTACATCTTGACCCATCTAGTATAATGATCACACCAAAGGAGGGGATCATGAGAGACAGCTACCGAGATCTGGCGTTGCTTGTAGCGGGAGGTGCGTTTAGTCAGGTTTTGCATCACGCGCGCGGGACCAATCTGACTCTCTTTTTTCCACATGAACCTAGGGTTATTATCGAAAGTCAATCCGCCATGGTGAGAGTTGCATACGGATCGTTAGAAACTCCGGCCAGAATGTTTATTCTTGAAGCCAGACTGATGCTCTTGCCTCTGGACGAGCCTACTTGGTCGATCCAATTAGTGCTAGTATCCAGTGCTCCGGGAGACGTAGAGCATGTCGTTACTTTCAGAGAAGGTCTACCTCAGGTTGGAGAGTTTGTCTTAATAAGCTCAGAGCTTCGGAGAGAATAAGCTAAAAGCGCATTGGCCTAAAGCGCTTTTCTTTTTGCCTAAATTAGCGTTAGCTGATCTTGGTTAGGATTAGATTTTGACTCTTTTTCTTTTTTGTTTTTGGGAGGGTCAAACTTCCGTTCCCTTTTAGTTTCCGGCCAGATTTTCACAATCCCGTAAAGCCCATCAAACCCAGGATCAATGACAATATCTTCTATGCGGACTTTTTCTACTCCCTCGGCAATGCGGGCGGATGAATATTTTTCAATGTCTTCTCTTTTTGCATGGAGCAAAATATCAATTTCATTTCCCAAATTATTGATAAGGGTGTCAAACTGCTCAATAACTTTTTTAGTTGAGACTGAGGCAGTACCGAGAGCTTCTGCAACAATCTCCGCCAAAGGCACCAGACGACGAAACCCAGGTCTGGAATACTTTTTACTTACGAGCCAGCCATTTTCTTTGGTAAGCTCCAGCTCTTCTTCAGACCGATCAGCCAATTCCTCCACCCGCTGCATTACCCCCACGGTCAATCGACGACCACAAACCGGGCAGGTTTCCCCATTTTCTTTCGTCTCCTTAGGGTGTTGAGTAACCCCACAAACACGATGCCCATTATAATGGTACTTTCCTTCTTCAGGAAAAAATTCGATCGTTCCAATAACTTTATTGTCATCCTGAACCGGTTTACCCGGTGAAGGATCTCTCGCGTATGCAGTCCCTGCATTGACAGGAGATTCTTCGCTTCTCTCAGAATGACGAGACTGAGACTTCAACGCCTCAACCAGACCTTGATAGCTTAACTCACCGTCAATAATAGTCGCTTCCCGGCCCATTTTGGCCGGGGAGTGTGCATCTGAAAACGAAACAATCGCTCTATCATCCAGTTGGGATAACCTCCAGTTCATGACTGGGTCTGAGGACAAACCTGTCTCAACTGCAAATATTTCCTTTGAATATTTCCCAAAAGCTTCGTCAATGTGGTCAAACCCACTGTTAGAGCCATAAAGAGAAAACCAGGGCGTCCAACAATTATGAACTGTCGCGAATTCTGCAAGGTAAGAATTGTCTTCCTCAACTTCCAGGTTAAACACCTCCCCATCGTAAGGATACTTTGACATCTCACGTATAGGAATATATATGTAGTCCTCATCAATCCAACCATGTTTTCTACTTAACTTCGGTACAGAGTTCTTAAAGACTTTGTCTAGAAGTAAATTGTAGGGGTCTTCGTAAAAAGCCAAATGGCTAAAAGCATATCCATCAGTAGAGGCTTTAATCTCTCGACCTAGATAGTTGTGGTTCCCACGATTAAGGTGTCCAACCTTACTGTCTTTAGTTATCGAAGGGACTATTCCCAAGCGCAGACAAACTGCTTTCATCCCATTCATTAGATCAACTGAAGAGGTGTATCCTTTATCCCCCCTCCACCACCCACGAAATAATTCTGAATTAAGCTGAGTAGGTAAGTGGATCATAAAGTCAGGTAAAGTTTTGGTAGTAGCGTTGTAAGGTGATCTAACATAAAAAGTTTTGGTAAAAAATTCTACCAACAGTTTAGAATAAAAACTTATCTCAATTCCTTTGGTATTATTTCTTATATATTTGCGGTGATGGGACAATCCGAAAACACTTTTCATTAGTTTTATAACGTCTTCCACGTAATCTTCTTCACTAAGATGAAAAGCAAAAGCAACTTCATCTCTACTGTTGGTGTAGCCTTCAGCTAGATAGTAGCCGATGAGACGGCAAAAATCAGCATTTATACTGACTAACTTGGAAAAAGCCCGACCACGAGTACCACCACTGTAGAGTTGGTTTCCCTCAGTCTTATATTTGTCTGAAATGTCTAAAGGAATTTGTTCTACTAAGGTAGTATTTTGGAAACGTGGGAAAACCAGTATATCCCCAAGTCCAAGACTCTTCGCTTGGATCCAGGCAGGCTTATATAATTTGTATAGTTTGTTTTTACAAATTCTCTTGTGAGCAGGAGTGGGTAAACACTTATCACCTGTGGTAGAACATTTAGTAACCTTGAAAGCATAGAAGGGGTGCTCAGGAGTAGTAGCTAAACCAAGAGAGAAGTACCAAGGCTTGATATGGTACAAATCTCCTTTGAAGTAATTTACCAATACATCTGTTACTTTTCTCGCTCTATTTTTATGAGTATAAACAAAATCTCCTACTTTAATATCGGATATCTTTTTTACTCCTTCCTTTGTGTGTATTAGTGTCTCTGGTTTCAAACAGTGAGCGGGAATAATGAAGCACTTCGCATTAATACCCAAAACAATTTCCGTCAACTCGATTGCACTGAGTCCCAAAATCGGTCGGCCATCTGCTCTGATGTTCCCCCGTTTCCCAAATTCCATGTTTATCTTCTCCACCGTTGCCAAATCTGGGGCGTAGACAAGGAGATGCACTCGTCGGGTTTTCCCATTTTGTCGATAGATACAACTTATCTCCGTCCCCAGAATAAATTTGACAGAGGGGTCTGAGAGCGTTTTTGACGTATAAAATCCATTCCCATCGTCTTGCAAATCTTCCTTAAGGTGGCTAAACCAGGCTGGGTGGGTAAAATCGGATGATGAAAAAAGATCAATCCCCTTGATTTTTCCCCATTTCGCCATAGTGGGAATCGTCATCTGAGGCGAAACCGCTCGGGAATATTTGGAATGAAGATGAAGATCAGCAACGTAGCGCATATTTCGTAATGTTAGCAAAAAAATATAACTTTGTAACTTAATCTTTGACTACTGGAGTAAAATTAGATCAGGAGGAGTTTGAAAGAATGAGAAGGTTCCTTTCTCTAGGGCCCGGGGTAGTAGCTTTAGCACTCTACTTAGCGATCTTAGGGTTGGGCAAAACCACACCTGAGTTTGGTTACTTCGGGCTGTTGGGTAGTGATCTGGGAAGACTAGTAATTAGTCTTGCATTTTGGGGGCTGCCTATTTACTTTATTGCATGTAGTGTGGCTTCGCTCTACTTTGCCTTATTCTACTGGGAGGTATCAGAGCCCTCCAGAAACGGCTATGAAAGCGGTGACTTCCCAGAAATTGAAGCACCTCCGCCTAGAGCTGTCATCAGAGAGGTACCGGAAGGGGCAAAAAAGTTAAGTCAGTGATGCGTTGTTCCCCTTCCAACCCAACCAACAATGGTTGGGCTTCTTTTTGACAACAAGGCTTACAATACGGAATCTTCCCTATCTTCTTTGTTATACTTAACCTATGTACCTGATTGAGGCATACAAATTCTGTCCCAAGTGTGGGGGAGCTTTAGAGAAGAAGTCTCATAACCTGCTCCAATGCCTACAGTGTTCCTATGAATTTTGGGTTAATCCCTCCCCATCAGCTTCAGTGATTATTGAAAATGACCAAAATGAGGTTTTGCTTGTAAAGCGTGCTGTTCCTCCCCATCAAGGAGCGTGGGACATTCCGGGTGGGTTTATGGAACCTGGAGAAAGCTTTATCCAGGCTGCAAAACGGGAAATCAGAGAAGAACTAGAGGTCGAAATAGAAATTACGCACTTGCTTGGAGCCTACCCTGATCTCTATTCTTATAAAGGAGCGAATAATCCGTGCCTCAGCCTGATAGCCGCGGCAAAAATCACCTCTGGGGAGCTCAAAGTGGCCGATGACGTTTCTGGATACAGGTATTTTGCAAAGTCAAAAGTCCTGGAGCTACAAATCGCTTTTACCGGTGTGCGTGCAGCTTTACGAGAATATATTAGTCACGAAAAAACGGCTTTTTGAGCCGTTTTTCCACCACCTTTATCATCATAAATCTCCTTTTTGTTTGATATTGTCACTTCTGTCTGCGAATGGTCGGTATGTGGCCATACACTTAAGAATTTACACTTCTCAGTAAGGGCAGCTGATAGCTCCCTAATAATATAAAAAAGGTATTTCTTTTTAGCACGAAACACACCCAACTTTTTCCGGAGACAGAAACAGACTTACCAAATTCTCTACGAAGTGTCGTCTGGGGTAACACTCAAAATCCTTTTGACCCTTCGTAGTGCAAATGAATTGGTTTCCGTAGTATTCCTCCTTCTATCGGTATCTCTAAACTCAAGACGCTTTGTTTGTTAATGTACTAATCTAGTATTGAACTCATCTTACAGCAAGGTAAGCATCGATACTTGACTAGAACCTAACAATTGCCTAACAGCTTGCTAACGAATATAATTGGCTTGCTTAACATCAAATACAGCATCTGGGATCTACATCATGCGCGTTGACCAACACTACGAGCCTACCTATCGTCGAGAAGTTGTAGCACCACTATTGGAAAGTATTAAAAAAGGTTACTGCCATACGGTAGTCTCAGTACGTGGTATGGGACTTGGGCCTTTATTCAAATTTCTGCGCTTACATCCTGTTATCAAAGAGTTGGTTTCCCCTGATAATTTTGAGTTTTCGCTTATTAATTTTGATGAAGTATCACCCCTCAACCAAAAACAATTTTTAAAAGAGTTCCTTCGCGACTTACGTAGTATCCTTGTCACGAACGCAGTTCAAAAAAATCAGTACATAGAGGTTGAATACGCCCGAGGAATTGCCAGCGAGGATGAGCATGAAGTTTTATACTCAATAAAAAATTTACTGCAAGTGTCTATGGAAGCAGACATCCGGATCGTTGTCCTTCTTCAGGAGTTTGACGAAGTCGCCCGCAGAGATAACACCCTCCTCAACACCCTTTTTACCTTACACCAACTGTTCGACCACCATTTACTCTATATCTTCGGGGTGCACACCTTTCCTGATCGGTTAAGACTGGGAGAGCCCACTAAGTTTGACTATATTTTTCAGCAATATATCGTCCAGAAACCATTTAGTCTGGAAGGCTTCTTGGGACATTATAAAAACCACTTTGCCGAAGATGGCCTACATCTCGATGATTCTCAACTAAAACTAATCCATAGCTACACAGGTGGGTTTGCTTCGTACAACCGCTTCTTAAGCCCAAGTTTGTCCAATGCAAGTCTAGATACTTTGGAAGAAAGTCTAAAGGAACAAATTCCGAGCCCCCAAATGGCACTCCGGTCTCGGCAGCTCCTAATTGATCTGACTATAGATGAGGTTCAAGCATTGCACGCCCTATGTTTGGGCCACAAAGTCCCAGAATCACGTCTGAAAACACTTAAAGAGCTGGGGTTAGTCATTGATAAAAACGGACTGTTTTCCCCTATTTTTCGCGAACATCTACGTGCGGAATCTCAGATAGGCACCGGTCTTCGCATCGACACGGAAGCTAAAAAAGTTTTCATTGACGATGTGGAATTGTCTCTTTTTCTTTCACCAATTGAGTTCAAATTTTTGGCCTACCTTTATGAGCACAAAAACACGGTCTGTGATCGGGAAAAAGTGATTGAATTTGCCTGGGGTGGTCATCCAGAAGGGGTCTCAGATGAGGCAGTTGACCAGCTAGTCTCCCGACTCCGATCCAAACTCCTCGCCCAGACCGGGCGTGGGGACCTCATTACGACCGTCCGCGGTCACGGCTTCACCCTCAACCAATCATAGATAAACCTATTTTTAAAACAAAGCACCTTAGTATTCGCCTTGAAACTGGAGGCGACTCTGCTTTAGCAGAGGAAAAACAAAGATAGTCTTGTACAGGGGAAGCTGGAACTGACTAGCACGAAGT
>MHDB01000041.1:35418-39653 GCA_001816835.1 Candidatus Woykebacteria bacterium RIFCSPLOWO2_01_FULL_43_14
AGCAAAGTCGCAAACTACCGCTTTCGCGGAGAAAAGTACACTTATAACCGCCTGAGCGGGAATTGTACGTACTACTTTTTATATTGCTGAGAATACAAACTGATAATTTCGTCTACAGTGGTGGCGTCTTCAGGACGTTTGTCGTCTGAGCGAAAATTTACTAACCTTGGAAACCTAAGCGCGTAACCAGGCTCATCAGCTATTTTTCCAGCCGTATGCACTGGAGACCGGGTGATTTCATCAGCCAAAACTTCAATCACAATTTTTGGTTCAAGCCAAACACTCGGTACTATATTAGAATTTACTCGAGCTGGTTTATTTGTCCTGGCAAACCTTTCAGATCGCTTTCGTATTTCGCGAAATTCTTCATCGGTTAGACCTGTCCCTATTTTACAAAGAGAAACAAATTCATCTTTTTCTTTGTCGTAAACGCCAGCCAGAAGCGCCCCCACTCCAAAGTCAGTTCTTTTACCTGTGCCAAAAATGTAACCTAACAAAACACAATCCACCGTGTCGTTTAGCTCCCCAGCATTGTGCCTTTTTAGCTTGACCCAATTAAAGTTGCGACTGCCTGCTTGATAGGGCGTGTCTAATTTTTTCACCACTACTCCCTCCAAACCAGCCTGAATTTTATCCGCTAGAAAATCCTCTAGCTCCTTGGTGCTACTGGTAATGATCTGATCAGCTGGGACTAAAGTATCAGATTTTACTATCTGACCAACCAAAGCCCTCCTCTCCCGATAAGTTTTGCCCATCAGATCCTCTCCTTGATAGTACAAACAATCAAAAATAAACGCCTTGAGAGGTAGGTCTTTCGCAGATTGGGCAATGTTATGCTTTCGTCGTCTTTTGGTTGTTTCCTGAAAAGGCAGGAACTCGCCACTCAGAGGATTATACGCAATGGCTTCCCCATCCAGAATCGCTTCTTCGGCCTTAACGTCGCTTAATGCACTAGCCGCTAACTCCGGAAACATATGGCTCATGTCTTCTAAGTTCCGGGAAAAAATTTTGACGTTCGTTTCTTTCAACTCACCGTCAGAAGTCATAAAACCAATCGATTTGTGCTTGTTGAAATGTATCTGGACTCTAAACCCATCATACTTTGGCTCGACAGCCACTTCTCCAAGTTTGTCGACCACACTTTTAGGATCGGGTAAGCGCTCGGTGAGCTGGGGGCGGATCGGTTTACCCACCACCACTTTGACTTTCTTCACACCATCTACCCCACCAGACCAAAAAGTCTTGGAAACTAGACCTAAATCTGAAGTCTTGTTGTAGGCTTCTTCAAGAATTGGCCGTAAAGACTTGTCCCCGGCTTTGGCATGAGAAAGAGCGTCCAAGACCGTGGGGTCACCGATTCCTAAGCGCATCGTTCCCAAAGGTATACGCACCAAATATCGTGCTGAGAGATAATCAACCAACTTTAGGAGGTCGGACAAGGCACTAATCTTCTTTTCCACACTCCCCGCTCCAGTGGTTAGAGCAATTTCCAAAAGCTTATTATGTACCTCTTCAACTGAAAAACTTTGATTTTTGAAATTTGATTTTTGATTTAGCTCGGCGGCCACTTTACCCCAATCCCCCAGTTTGGTCGCTAGAGCCCCAACCTGATCGCGCTCAATTCCGTAGGCTCGAGAAAGGGCTTGTTCAACCATTTTTTCTGCCATACCGATTTCAATCGGCTCGTAAAAAGGCGCCAGTCGACCTTGAGTGAGATAAGCAATCTTGTCAATTTCGTCTGGCGTGGATTCGTTGAATAATTGAGAGAGCAAATCAGTTAATTCTAATCGCTTGGTAGTTGCTTCCATTTTTTCAAAATACTTGGATAAGTCTCGAAACTCCATAGTCCAAGTATACCAAACCTTGACCGAAGGAGACTACATTGCTACAATACGCGCCAGAGGAGCAGAGCACATGGCTAAAGCGGTGTTATTTGATAGCAAAGTCTTTGAAGAGGGACAACTAGGAGCCTTGGTTGTCTATAAACTACCAGGTCAAACCAAGTATTTAATCGTCTACTTTGACGGTAAAGAGTATCTTCGTTTTACCATTTCTGATCTTCCAAGCTCACTAACTACTACCGTTTTTGGCTTGATAAACTTTATCGAAGGGCTAGACAAGATACAGACAGTCTTCCTGGGAGATCTAGTCTTAAAATACAACGGGTCAGAACCTCTTGCTCAGGTAAGTGTTTTAATACATGACACCCCTTTGGAATTCTCTCTCCCTGTACCAGACGGACTTGTACTGGCGAAGCACTTTGCACTAGAAATCGACGCAGAAGAAGGGTTCTTCAGGTTCACGGATGTGAGCGGCCTTCAGGGATTCATGCTTTTTGACGACTTGAGCGCTGTTATTCGAAGTCCCGAAAATATCTACCCCTTAGCCAGTCAGCTTGCTGCGTTAGGTCATTAGATATCACACCTGGGATGTGTGATAGGTAGACACATAGGGGCTAACATTATCTGGTTTTCGCTACGCGGTTAAACTAACCTGATAAACCTACTTAAGTTTGTATACAGAGGCTTTGGTTGATCCAGATTTTTTGATGAGTTTTTTCTTGATAAGGAATTTGAGGTCACGCAAAATGGTGTCATCGCTTACCATGGGTATGAGGTGACGCCATTCTTTATTGCTAATTTGCCCATGGGCTTCGATAAATTCGAACAGTTTTATTTGTCGTTCATTGAGTTCTATTTGACCAACCTTGCCTTTTAGTCTCGTATCCATACTTAACTTTTTCACTTGAATTTTGATTTTTTCCAACTCGATCATTAGTCCTTCCGAAAAATACTCCAACCAAGTCGTCATATCCCGCTCTAGCAATGTCCGGCCCGACCCAGAAACTTTTTGCAGATGGGCGTAGTACCTATCGGCGTCTTTGTCATAATACTCCTCAATCGAGAAAAATCTTTTGAAATCGTAACCTTCTTTAAACAATACTGTAGTTGCCACTGCCCTAGAGGTTCGGCCATTTCCCTCAATAAAAGGGTGGATCGCATTGATCGCGTAGTGGGCAATACCGGCTTTCAGAATGGGAGAGATATCGACATTAGTGGAGTGATTAAGCCAATGAATAAATTGGTACATTAGATCTGGGACTTCATCAGGGGTCGGAGGCATATAGGTAATATGACCAGTTAAGGAATTTCGGATGACGACCTGAACATCGCGAAAACGCCCTGCATGGCTCGCATCTATTACTTTGTTAACGATTAGCTTGTGTGTATTTAAAATTACGCCGAGATCCACTGGTTTGTGTGTATCGGTAAATTCGTCATCGATATATTTAAGTACATTGCGGTAATTGATAATCTCTTGAATGTCCCGATCACGAGCAATAATGGAACCGCCCAAAAGAGCCTCTTTTACCTGAGCAATATCCAGTGAGTTTCCTTCGACGTGAGTACCGTGGTGAACACTGCGCAAAATTGCGTCTTCCCGAAATTGGTCCTCCCACCGTGGTATCAAAGGAGCGTTTTCAATAAACTCCTTAGCTACTTCGATTCGAGATATGGAATATAAAATTTTAGTGGTAATCGTGAACTTTGGAACAAACATTGCTAATAATTTTCGCACACTTCCCGCACCTAAACAAGATAACCCCTGGTTTCTTGTTGTAATATCACTATAAGTTTAGTATACTAGGTTACGGAAAAAGGAGTAAGAGCTATGCCAGGCAGAAACAGGTACCTGTTTAGCTTTACAGACCCTGCAGGTACACGAACTACAGTGTCTTATGGACCCTGTTACGTTCAGGAGGCTTTGACAGGGTTTGCTTTAGACTATCCAAGAGTTGGGCCAAAACAACTCGTGATTTCCTATACAATCAACAGCATCGAAAGACAAGTACCCACCAGGACTATAAAGGAATTCTATGCGTGGCACCCTTTTGTTATTGATAAGCCCTATCAGGATTTGTTGTTGGAGAAATCTGATACCTACACAGCGTTTTGTCCACGGTGTCATTCGGATGTAACGGATCAACTCTTGAATGTGCTCTCTGGGATAATCCGCAAAAGTGGTGTTTCTTTCTGGCTGGAACTACCTGAATTTAGCTTGCAATGCAGCATCTGTGGTAGCCAGATAGGTCAGTGGCTTAACCAAAGCTTCAAAGGAAGTTTTGAGATCTATAAAGGAATCCATGGTGGTACAGATCAACTGGAGGGTTTAATCCAAAAATGGTTCCTAGATTTTCACTTGTCTATCAGAAACCTGCTTACGACCCTAGAACC
>MHDB01000042.1 GCA_001816835.1 Candidatus Woykebacteria bacterium RIFCSPLOWO2_01_FULL_43_14
TGTGGTCAAAGACCACACGCTGTTTAACTATGTGTGGCTTTCAGCCACACGAAGCTTCAGCGAAGTGTGGCGGAAGGGGTGGGATTCGAACCCACGATAGCCTTACGGCTATATCCGCTTTCCAAGCGGAGGCACTCGACCACTATGCGACCCTTCCAGATATGAAACAGGATCATTATATTACGAAGCAGGTAAGTGCGCAATTAAGCTTAGAACAAAATTGCGTGCCATCTTAGAAGCTGTTAGGATTTCACTAATGGCTGCTATTGATGGTTTAAGAATCTCCAAACTAACACTTCTGATTCTTTCCTTATACGATTTGATGAGCGCCCCCTTTGGTATTTTGTTATCCTTAGGTTTGGCAGGTTTGGCAGGAATAACGCCTTCTTCATATTTAGACCAAGCTTACCCTTTATTGTTTTTACTTTCCTCAATTCGTATTTTGTATTTTGTCAGTGTGATTTATTTGTTCAAAAATAAGACCTGGGCCTTATATACCTGTTCAGTTATTGTCGCCGCTGATCTGGTTTTACAAAGCTATATTTTTTCACAAGCCCCACGACTTAGCTACGATATTTTCCTTCTCTCAGTCCTTCTTTTAAGATTTGTCTTGGCCCCACTTTCGATTGCCTATCTCTGGAATAAGCGGAAGTTATTTAGTTAGAAACAAAAATATTTCCCAACTTTAAGATATAATAAGCCTATGAGTGCAAAAGGAGTTTCGTTTGAATTTGATGGTTTTGAGTTGTCACGAAACTTAGGCAAAATTTATTTCTATTACACGCTCAAACTTAACGACAACAAAGTTTACAATTTCACCGAGACCTTGATTCTGCCGGACCCCTTACCTGATTTTTCGTTGGTACCAAAACCCACCCTTGATGAAATTCTTAAATCAGTTCATTTGATCCTAGGCATAAGTTATTGGAAAACTTATTGTCCCAAAGAAATCAAGTTAAAAAAGCTGAAACTAAGTAAGGAACAGGCTCATTTCTGGAATGTAGTCTATACCAAGGGCTTAGGAGAGTTTTTTTACGAAAACCAAATCGACTTTCACGACCTAGTTACTTTTCCTTTCAGTGAGCATGAATCGCTCCCCTTAGAGTTGAATCTCAGCGAGAAAATCCTTCTCCCTTTCGGGGGAGGGAAAGACTCCATCGTTAGTGGGGAGCTATTAAAAAAATCCACAAAAAGCCTGACAGCTTTTGTTTTGGGAAAAAATACCCCCATTCAAGAATCTGGTGTAAAAACTTTAGGTATACCTACCCTTCAAGTGCAACGTCGTCTCGATCCTAAATTGATGGAACTAAATCAACTAAATGGTGTCTACAATGGCCACATTCCCATCAGTGCAATTTATCATTTCGTATCTCTGCTAGTGGGTGTTCTTTGTGGTTATCGCTACATTGCTTTTTCCAATGAAGCAAGTTCGAACTTTGGAAACGTAACTTATTTGGGCGAAACAATCAATCATCAATGGAGTAAATCTTTTGAGTTTGAAACCCTTTTTAGAAACTATGTCAAAACATATCTCGTGAAAAATATTGAAATTTTCTCTTTCCTAAGACCCCTTTATGAAATCAAAATAGCCCAAGTTTTTGTCGACTTCCCAGAATACTTCAAATCGTTTAGCAGCTGCAACACCAATTTTAAGATACAGTCCCACGGTTTGCCCAACTACGCTAAAGCTACGCTGGGCACACTTCGCCGCGATGGCTCTGCCACGCGTAGCTCGCTGAAAGCGAGCGAAGTGTGGTGTGGGAAGTGTCCGAAATGCGCTTTTGTTTTCGCGATTCTCTCTGCTTTCATCCCCAAAAAAGAGTTAGTCGATATCTTTGGAAAAAACCTGTTTAATGAGACAAGTTTAGTGACAACCTACAAACAACTACTAGGCATGACAGAGATCAAACCTTTTGACTGTGTTGGAACGCCAGAAGAATCCCAAGTGGCTTTTTACATGACCCATCAAAAAGGTGACTACGATACCGATGCTATTATGAAAATGTTTGTTGCAGAATTATTACCAAACATCACTAATTCATTAGAATCCGAAAAAGTAAAAGTCTTCCTACCTCAAAAAGAGCATCACGTTCCTGCAGAATTCCTAACCCTATTGGAGAACCACTAATGAAATTAGAAGAATTAAGAAGTCGTAAGCGGATTATCCTGGTTGGCTTTGGTGTTGAAGCTAAGGCAACTTTGGAGTATTTGGCAAAGTTTCACCCTTCTTCTCAGGTGGAAACAACTGATGAAAAAGACGGTCCTGATTATCTCGAGAAGCAAGAAGACTTTGACTTGGCGATTAGAAGTCCTGGGGTGAGAAAAGAATTTATTACCATTCCTTACACCACCGCGACCAATATTTTCTTTGCCAATGTTACCAAGCCAATCATTGGAGTCACCGGATCAAAAGGAAAAAGTACGACTGCTAGTCTTATTCATGAAATCTTAAGTGAATCTAATATTAGCTCAGAATTGTTAGGAAATATTGGCGTGCCCATGTTAAGTAGCTTGTTAAATCCTAAGGAACCAGACTATTACGTCTGCGAGCTCTCCAGTTTTCATCTCGATGATATCCAATATTCTCCCCACATTAGCGTGGTCACAAATCTATTCCCCGAGCACATGGACTACCATCAGGATCTGGATAACTATTACCAAGCCAAATTTAATATAACGAAGTATCAGGTAGAAAAAGACTTCTTCGTATACAACCCTGGTTATAAACTCTTAGTTGATTGGGCAATGCAAACTAAGGCGCACCAAGTACCGGTTACAGATTCACTACCTTTTACCACTAGTCTTATCCCTTTAATTGGTGAGCATAACGTAGAAAATGTCAGGACAGCTTTAACTGTGGCCAATATTTTAAAAATCCCTACCTCAGTTCAGGCAAAGGGCGTTGAGCGTTTCAAACCGCTTCCCCACCGGTTAGAAAAGGTTGGAACTTTCAAAAACCTGACTTTCTATGATGACGCCATCGCCACAACTCCAGAGGCTACTATTGAAGCTATTAAAGCACTACCCAAAACCAGTACCATTTTCCTTGGGGGTAAGGACCGGGGTTACGACTTCCACAGTCTTGTTAACCTTGTTTTAGACAGCCCCATTAAAAACATTGTTCTTTTTCCAGACAGTGGTACTAAGATTAAAGAATCTCTAGACAGTCACGAAAACATTGACAAAAAAATCTTTGCGACAGACAGTATGGAGGAGGCGGTTAGGTTTGCTTACCAAGAATCCCCACAAGGCTCGGTTGTTCTCCTATCCTGCGCGTCCCCCAGCTACAGCCTTTGGAAAAATTTCGAGGAAAAAGGGGACGAATTTCAAAAATTTGTTAAAAGGTTTGGAAGCTAAAAGCTAGTCGCCAACAAATTCAAAACGGGGTTTGGTCTTGCCTTCAATTACAATAGTTTCGAGAAACATTTCTTTTGGTCTCACCCAAAGTTTACTCCGCGGGTTGTCGTATAAACACTCATAAACAACCAATTCTTCTAGGGTCTCACTGTGTCTCGCCACGCCTAATACTCGATAAAAATTACCCTTGTAATGGCGATATTTTCCAAGTTTTACTTTTCCCATATATTTTATCGTTTGTCATTGCGAAGGGTTTATCCCTGAAGCAATCTTAGCACGTTGACTCTGGTGTTTTAATATGGCGGGATCAGCCTGGTTTTATTGGGGGTTCTGTAATTTCCATTTCCGAATCTAAAAAGGTATAATACCTAATGTCTACTTGCAACTAGAGCAGGTGAGAAAAGACTTTAAAGCAGTGTCCTGGAGGACTAACAAGGCCCACCATGTGCCCTCGTAGCTCAGTGGATAGAGCGTTGGGTTGCGGACCCAAAGGCCGGAGGTTCGAATCCTCTCGAGGGTACCAGCTCCCCCTACCTTCATGTTGCGTTGCTCCAAGAGAGAACGCGTTCTCTCTTGGTATTCTCTCTTCTTTCCGCTTTCTATCCATAAAGGCTAACTCACGGTTCAAAAACGCCCTTGAAGGCTTTACCCAGGTGCTTACTGAATATTATAAACCTATAGTTTGACTTTTAGCCTCAATCATGGTATACTTGTTGTATCTCAAATAGGAGGTTCATCGTGTCGCGACTTCCCCGCTGGGCAGCCAACCAAAAAGCCCGGGAATCCGAGCGTCGTCGAATGCTGGATGCAATCGATGACGCGAGACGAGGTGTTTTCACGGATTTCGTGATGATCACCTCTTATGTGCAATACTCTAGCGCAGGATCGCTAGAGAGAAACTACCGTATCGACCCAGAGACCTACCACAAGTGGGTCGAGGAAGCGGCAAAGTCAAAGAAAGGAGGCAAATGAGCCAGAGTAGCCCCACCCTCTAGGACGGATACGCCGAGCAGTTGCGAAAGCAGCCGCCGAGCGCCCGTCCTATAAATTTGCTATTCTTTGGCTCCTTTGATCATGTTGCGAACAACGTAGGCATCAATCGCCGCGACAAACGCGCCGAGAGCCGCGATACCCGTAAGCATTAGAAAAACAGCAACGACGCGACCTTCTGAGGTATAGGGGTAAATGTCGCCGTAACCAATCGTCGTCAGAGTCACAATCGCCCACCACAGGCTATCCCCAAAATTCCTCACATTCGGATTAACCCCATTTTCAAATTGGAAAAAAACCGAAGCTGCCGCCGTAACTAAAATCATAATCACTAGCATGATGTAGATAATGTAGGCCTGCTTGGTTCTTTTCCGCGACTCATCAATGATGATTTTTAACCTCACTGCCAGGCGGACAAATCTCAACACTTCCAAAACAGGGATTACCCTAACCAACTTCAAAGAGCGCAAAAGCTGGGTTGTGTGGCTAGTGAAAGGAATGGCGGCCAGCAATTCCCACCAATATTTCTTGAAGAACGCTTTTCGGTCAGAAGTAACGTATAAATTGTAGGTAAACTCAGCTAGAAAACAAAGCGCAATAAAAAAATCAATATTATGAACAAGACTTTTGTCTCCCTCTGACAACGGGAACAAAACATCCACGATTAAAAGAAAGACACTCAGTACCGCCAAAAAAATCATCAGTAAGTTGTTCAGTAAAATCTTTTCGGTCATATGAAGCATATTAAGAATATACCAGAAACTTGTTGATTAGTTAAATTCTGTTTGACTAATCACGCCTATAACTATATAATTCCGACATTCAGAAAGGCCAGGAGATGCGTACGGAAGAGGCCCGACTCGAAGAGCTGGAGAGAATCGCTAGAGACTTTAATCAGTCAGGCACTTTAACAAGCGGTGTTGTTTCTAAAGAAGACGTCCGAAGAGCGTGGGATTTTTTCGTTCAGGCTGCAAGAGCAACCCGGCCAAAAGTCTGGTCGAGTTACTTTGACCATATCTTATCCGCCCTCAATCTAGGTACAAGTCTAGCAGGTTTCCTCAAACGCTTGGGATTTGACATTGATATAAACATGGTCAGGTTTCACCTAATAATTCACGATATCGGCAGGTTGGTCTACCCAGATAAGTACTTTGAAAACGACCGCTTAGCCACCGAAATATACGAGCTAATGGGGATTCCTGAGCCCATTCTTAGACATTCACCACACTTAAGTGAGATTTTAAATTTCGCTGCTGATTTAGGTTTTACCACCAAACAGGTTTCCGGAGAAGAACCCATCAGCGACCAGCAGCTTACTGCAGTTTGGGACTATTGGGACAGCCACTCCTTAGCCCACCACATTGTTAGCGTTGCTGACAATCTGGGTAAGGACGGTATCAGGACACCTGAGGAACTCTTTAACCTTGTAAGGACTTTATACGGGACCCAAACTCCAAGCGAGGGTGATGGTAAGGCCACTATCGTACCATCCGGAGCTTTTTTTCAAAATCAGGTAGTGACCTTAACCCTACACTTCCTCAGAGCGCTTGGGCTTGATTTCGAGTCACTGAGAGCAAAATTATCAAACCGGGGAGCAAAGTTCGTCTTGCTTTGTGGGGGTAGTGCGGCCAATCCACAAATCCCATTTAGCACTTTGACCAGCGCCTGGAAAAATCTCAAGTTTGATATAGCACTCGTTGCCCACAAACCTGGAATGCTTATGGCAGAGTGCGAGTTGGTGAGAGAGTCGTTTGACGCAACTATCACAGAAGGGTTACCTCAAGGTTGGTCAGGGTTAACATCAAGAAAATCTGCTGTGTTGCTGCTTGGCAATTTTTTCGCAGAGGATGCATTAGGGTCGCTAGGTCTATCAACTAACTCGCTTGGTTGGTGGTGTATTGTCTGCGTACTTGATCATCGAGGCAGCCTTGTTACGAGCTATGATTTGCCCTTAGACATTCCTTAACCACCCGGTTTAACTCAAGTTAGACCGGGTTTCTTTGTTTTTGAAGCTAAGTTTGCTAAAATAGACATAGCTCTGGAAGGGTACCGAAGTGGTTATAACGGCCCTGTTTCGAAAACAGGTGTTCGGGCAACCGAACCGTGGGTTCGAATCCCACCCCTTCCGCCACACTTCGCTGAAGCTTCGTGTGGCTGAAAGCCACACATAGTTAAACAGCGTGTGGTCTTTGACC
>MHDB01000043.1:0-3520 GCA_001816835.1 Candidatus Woykebacteria bacterium RIFCSPLOWO2_01_FULL_43_14
AATACTCTGAGCCAACCCAATCAAGAAAGCCCTTTTATAGCTCAGATTTGAAATATCTCCGACCTTAGGGCGATTTTTAAAGAATTTTTCAATGAGAATGATTGAAATACCGCCTAGCAAAAGGGTCATAAGGGTGACAAAGGAGTTGCCTAGCAAATAAGTTTTGACCGTTTTATAGAAAATAAACCCTAAGATACCTGTCGGAACAAAAGCGACCAGGATTTTTATAAGATTTTCCTGATTACGTAATAGTGACTTAGCATACAAAACTATCACCGAAGCGATTGCCCCTGACTGAATGGCGATTTCAAAAGTCTTGGTAAACTCGGTTTGGGGTATGCCTAGCAGTTTGGTTGCGAGTATTAGATGGCCGGTTGAGGAGATGGGGAGAAACTCTGTAACTCCCTCGATTATCGATAATATTGCTGCGTCAAAATAGTTCATTTTTGGTTAAATAGCTGATACCACAGCTTTGGATACTGCATCAACGATTCCTGGGTCGAATGGTCCGGGAATTATTTTATCTTCAGTAGGATCTGGGACTAACCCTGCGAGCGCGAGTGCTGCGGCGTACTTCATTTTTTCGGTGATCCTAGCCGCCCTAACGCTGAGTGCCCCTTTGAATATCCCTGGGAAAGCAAGGCTGTTGTTTACCTGGTTAGGATAATCTGATCGTCCGCTGGCAACGACCTTCGCCCCGGCTTCCCTAGCTAATTCAGGCATTATCTCTGGGACCGGGTTAGCCATGGCGAAGATAATTGGATCAGGATTCATGAGTTTGATGTGTTCTGGGGTCAATAATCCTGCTTTGGAGACGCCGATAAAAATGTCAGCCTTAACTAATGCCTCAGCTAGACCGCCTTCAATGCTGTATTTATTGGTTGAAGACACTAGCCTTTGCTTGTATGGATCGAGGTCTGTGCGGCTTTTGTTTATCACACCCTTGCTATCAATTACCACGATGTCAGCAACTTTACCAGTCAAAATTTTGGTAATAGCGTTGCCGGCTGCTCCTGCGCCTGAAATAACCACTTTTAACGAGGCTAGGTCTTTACCAACCACTTTGGCCGCGTTTATGAGTCCTGCCAGGCAAACTACCGCTGTGCCGTGTTGATCGTCGTGCATCACGGGTATTCCCAAGTCTTGCAGAGAGTCCTCGATTTCAAAACATCTGGGAGCGGAGATGTCTTCCAGATTAATGCCCCCAAAGACAGGAGCGAGTAGTCGGACAGCCTTGATTATTTCTTGTGAATCTTGAGTGCCCAGGCAAATTGGAAAAGCATCAATATCAGCGAAAGTTTTGAAAAGCGCAGCCTTCCCTTCCATAACTGGTAGCGCTGCTTCAGGACCGATATTGCCGAGTCCCAGAACGGCTGAGCCGTCGGTAATAACGCCGACGGTGTGAGACTTGATAGTGTAGTCATAGACTTTTTCTTTATCCTGAGAAATAGCCCGGGAGACTTCCGCCACCCCTGGGGTGTAGGCGAGAGATAGTTCATCGCGGCTAGTGATAGGCTGATAAACATGAGTGGCGATCTTACCTTTAAACTTAGAATGGTAGTCAAGGGCTTTTTCTTTCAGATCCATGGTAGAATCTTACCACTATAAAAAGCTGCTTACTACTCCTCGTTTGTCATTCTGAGTGTAACGAAGAATCTAGATCCTTCATCCGCGAGCCGGCGGATTCAGGATGACATGGGATTATAGTTTAACCTATGAAAATTGAAGATTTTGATTACGATTTACCAAAAAATTTAATAGCCCATCATCCAGCCGAGCCTAGGGATAGCTCGGGTTTAATGGTCGTTGAAAGAGTCAGCCACCTAATTAAACATCGTAAGTTCAGTGACTTGCCTGACTTGCTTACCCAGAACGATGTTTTGGTATTCAACCAATCAAAGGTAATCCCCGCTAGGCTGATTGGGAAAAAACCTACTGGGGGGAAAGTCGAGATACTACTTCTTAGGGAGCTAAATGAGGCTGAGTGGGAATGTATTTCCAAGCCTGGGTTAAAGATCGGTCAACAGATCAACCTTGACCTGGGTTTGGACGCGAAAGTACTATCTAAGAAAACTAATGGTCTGATTACTTTAGCCTTCCACCCCAAGGGTGTGAAGCTAATAAAGTTGATTGAGCAAATTGGTCTTACTCCCCTACCTCCATACATAAATCCTAGTCAAGGTGAAAAAGAATTAAGGGAAATTTATCAAACAGTGTACGCCAATACTCCTGGCTCCTCGGCAGCCCCTACCGCTGGCTTACACTTCACTAAAAAGCTTCTGGAAAGACTTAGTAAAAAAGGTGTGCAGATGGAATTTGTCACTCTCCATGTTGGATTGGGGACTTTTAGACCTGTGGTCCAGGAGCAGTTAGATTCCAAAAAGCTGCACAGCGAGTGGTACCAGATAGATAAAGAAGTCTCGGATAGACTAAACAAGGCTAAAAGTGAAGGGAAAAGGATTATCGCCGTCGGTACTACCACAACGCGAGTTTTGGAATCCTCCAGTGACGCAAAAGGTAAACTGGCACCTAGTGTTGGGGAAACTAACATTTTCATCTACCCACCATATAAGTACCGGTTTGTGGACTCACTCATAACTAACTTTCATATCCCAAAATCCAGCTTACTTATGCTCGTCTCGGCCTATGTTTCTAAACCGAACACTAACGCTGACTTTGAAGACTTTCACTCTTGTTTGATTGGGAAAGCTTATAAAGAAGCAGTAAAGAAAAAGTATCGATTCTACAGCTTTGGTGATGCTATGCTGATTGTCTAATAAATCTACGCGATTTTAGAAAGAAAAAGATCACTACTAATGAAGTAGTTACAGGCGAGAACCATTCGGGTATATGGGCGCCAAAGCTGTCTAAGATCATAATTAGGCCTAAAAACAGAATTGAGTACATCGCCCCATTCTTAAGATAAATATACTTTTTGATCCGATCGATGTTGCCTATAGTCATTTGCCTTACCACCAAGGCACCAATCCCGTTCCCCAATAAAATAAGCGGTACGGAAAGTGTAAAAGCGAAGGCTCCCAACACCCCATCTATCGAAAAAGTGGCGTCAATGACTTCGAGATAGAAAATTTTGCTTATGTCTGAATGACCTTTCTCGAGTAAGGTTTTTTCTTGCTCTTCGGCGTTTTGCTTGAAGCCATGAGTGATGAAAAAAGCGGTTGACCCCACCACTGCTCCGAAAGCCATCATGGGATTGATATATAGGGAGATCCACACTATTAAGGACAAAAGGATTGATACCAGCGCGTAGAACCAAACTCCCTTGGAATGGAAAAAACGTTCTCCCACTAAACCGTAGTTTTTGGGTTCCATAAAGAGCCAGTGGAAAAACAGAAATAGGAGAAAAGTCCCCCCTCCTACCAGGAGAATTGGGGCTGAGCGTTCAATTGTTTCTATGATTTTGGGGTCGTTACTGAAAGTGGCTGTCAGAGCGCCTATGGGCCCCAGAGCAGGGCTGGATAGCCAAACTATTACCCAAGGAAGCAGTCCCCTAACTAGA
>MHDB01000043.1:3534-8057 GCA_001816835.1 Candidatus Woykebacteria bacterium RIFCSPLOWO2_01_FULL_43_14
CATAGTGGAGAGAACTTCGGCGTTGATGATGGCGTTATCAATACTGCTTATGGTTTCAAACAGGGCGAGACCGAAGATTACTAAGAGTGGTGAAAATAAACCCATATTGTACAATTTTATCACTTACCAGCAGGATGAAAAGATGGAACTTCCGAAAAATACTTGCCTTACTTGAGGAAAAGCGCTAGTAATGCGTTTAGAACCAAGAAAAGTAAAACTGAGGACAAGGCTGCTCCTGCTAAGAGACCGAAGAAAAGCATGAAATAAAGGTACCTTAGGTGGATGTTACCTCTGGCCTTAATGGTCAGTGACAAGCTCGATACTAGTGAGCTGACTAGGAATAATCCAAGCAGGACCATTGAGGAGAATAAATATAGAGACCTGATTTGGTTACTAGAAACGTAGTCGTCTAGATACATAATGTAGCTGCTGATTACGATCAATATCGGAGTCAGGGCAATAATTAAGCCCGTGTAAACTAAACCGGTGAAAACAAAAAACACCCGCACTTCTTTTTTATAGGTTTCAAGTATCGCATCTAACATCAGGTTGAGAGTTTACTACTATAAGATCAAATAGTCAAGAAGTGGGTGGTTGATGAGGATGTAGATAAAAAAGAAGCGACTCTAATTGATTTCTTAGAATCGCCGTAAATTCCCTCCGTACGTTGCTATGTGTTCACGCTCCATGTCCCAAATTTTGTACTGATGAGCACGCTATTCCCCCTTAAGTGCAAAAGGCGGGTCGGACCTATAGTCTAAGGTAAAATTGCCTCTGTACTCAATCTGCATTAATCTAATTTTCTCAAAGAGCTCGTTCGCCTCTCTCACTAATTCGGGAAGATCAGAAGAAGATACATATCTCCAATTGCGAGGATCTCCTGCAACTTGCTCAGGATAATAAATAGCAATTTCCCGTCCAGGATCAGTTTTTTTGAGTTCTCTTAGCCTCTGCAAAGCGCGTGAGATATTTTCCAACTTTAATTCAGCCAAGGTGATCCTTAAGTGTGACTTATACCAATGATATACGCTGTCTGATATATACAACCCCCCATCGATATAAAAGGCACCCCAGGGAAGAGGATCCCTACGTGACTCAATGAGATACATAATTCTAAGCTGCTCTCCAACAGATTGACTTAACTTCTCCCAACGTGATAGGACAGGTACGTGTGGAGGCTCTGGTAGTGATAGGACAGGTACGTGTGGAGGCTCTGGTGGAACACGGTATAAGGCCGGGATTCTCATACCACCAAGGTCTCTTTGAAACTTTTGGAACCTCCTCATCCGTTCCTCACCCATCCACCGATCAGATTCTTCGCCGTCTGGCATTTGCTCTCCTCTGTGCAGATTTTACTACAAAGCGAACCTAAAACATACAAGAGAAGGTGTTTTCAGTATTTAGCTTGAGCAGGGGCAGGTTAAATGGTAAAATGAATTACGTTTGATGCCGCGTCGTCTAATGGTAGGACTTCAGAATTTGGATCTGACTATTGGGGTTCGAATCCCTGCGCGGCAGCCACGCACCAGTCGGTGCACGGCTTCGCCACTGTTTATTTCCTCTGACTTTAATTTCAACGTTACCTTGTAATAGTTAAAAAGATAGGGGCAAGGCTTGCTGTCGAACTTTATGTGTCCAACAAACAAACCTCGCCCTGAAGATCACTGTTAGTGCGTGACCTCCTCACGCCAATGAGCCTCCGCTAAGCGGTCGTTAAAACCCCGGACACCGACTGTGTAGTATTTGACTTTTGGGTCACGTTTGATGGCCTGGAAGTCGTTGTCGTAGTCGATTGGGAACTGTACTTCGAAGCTCTGCGTAGCACCAGATCTGAAATCGTTGAAGCCACTCACGTTCAACCCGGCGGCAGGGAACCTCTTTCCGGTACTCAGCTCTAGGAAGAAGCTACCGGCGGAACTATTGAAGTTGAGGATACTTCCAGACAAGTTCTGTACTTCAAAAATCACGCAGGTGGGAGGATACGCACCCCTAAGCCGACATCTGTCTGCCACATTCAGCATCCTCAGGGTCATACCCTCGCCGACCCACGTCTCGCCGATACGGAGAATGGTGCCTTGTGCAGTAGACGGGATTGCGGTTGGGGCAGGGATTGCTGTCGGTGGTGGTAGAGTCGTTGGAGCTGGCACTGCAGTCGGTGGTACCGCGGTAGGTGCTGCAACTACCGGTGCGGCGGTAGGCGTTGGCGCCCGGGCGGGTGCGGATGTGGATGTGGCCATTACGACCGCTGTTACGACCACGGTGCGTTCCACAATTTGCTGTCTAACTTCAATTTGCGGTCTATAGAAAGCCGAGGTAGTAAGGAACACGGTAAACCCTGAAAGAAGTCCCACACCAAAGAGAACTCCGATGAAGATACGCCAGTGGCGCAGGAACTTCACCACACTGTATGTCATCACTCTCTCCCTCTAATTTAGAGTGCTTGAGGCTATTTGGGCCTCGTTTCCCAGTCTGCAAATGGACTGTTGCCCCAAGGATACTCTCATTTTTATAAGTAATCAAATACAACAAAATGCATTCAGGTTTGCACACCTGGTGTGGGAAGAGAAAAAGGGTCTAATATAGTACTTCTGATGGAGCTATTGACAGTACGTTTAATAGGACTAATAATAACACTATGAACAAAACTATTTCCATAACTGAGCTAAAAACCAATACCGCTAAGGTGTTGGAAGAGGTTAAAGTTTCAGGCACTACTATATCAGTAGTCCAAAGATCCAGATTGGCAGCTGTTATTTTAGAACCAGCTGTGTACGAACAACTTTTAACGGCCTTGGAAGACTTAGAAGATATTAAGACTCTTCGAAGCCTTAATCCCAATGAGCCGACCGTTTCTCATGAGCAAATCGGGAAGGAATTGGGTTTGATATAGCAGCTATTTTCTAGATATGAAAATTCTCTATACAAAAGCTGCTGAAAAACAAATACGTCAGCTAGAAAAATTTTTACTAAAGAGGATTTACACCAAAATAGGATTATTATCTTCCAACCCTTACCCTCAAGATAGCCAAAAACTTGAAGAAAATTTGGGATATAGAATTAGAGTTGGCGGTTATCGAATTGTCTATCAGTTAAATAAGAAAGCCAAAACGATACTTATTGTTAAAATTGCCCATCGTCGCGAGGTCTATCGTAAGAGATAAGTATCTCAAAACAACCTAGGAGGTTAAACTGTAGCTGAACCTCGGGTCAGGGCTTCTGTTCGAAGTAATTATAGACTGCTTTGGAGATGTTGGCAATTGTTTCTTGAGCATCTGGTGGTGATTTGGTCTCAGTGAGAACCACAATTATATAGGGCCCTTTGGGTCCGTACACTATCCCACCGTCATGCGTGAAATAATCAAGCTCTCCTGTTTTGTGAGCAATGAGCGCGGCTTCTGGTAAATATTTGGGTAGTTTATCAACCCTTTTGACTCTTTTTAGGACGTCAAGCATACGATCGGAGTAACCTCGGTTAATAATTGTCCCATTTGAAAGTTTCTCAAAAAATAACGCAATGTCCGAAGCAGTTGTAGTAGGTGGATCGGCTTCAGTTCCAAATTTGGACCCATTAAACTCGTAGTTCTTCAGAAACGAAACTATGGACTCCGGTTTTATCCTGTCAGTTAGAAGAAGGGAGGCGTAATTATGAGAAATGGTAATCATTTGCTCAATAGCGCTCCTAACGCTCAAAGTGATACCCCCTTTAGTAAGCTCGGCATAATCCGGTGGGATAAAGAACTTCTTGTTTAAATACGCTATATCCCTGCTTAGAATCTCGGTTTCGTCAAGATTACCAGAGTTAATCTGGTCAAAAGCTGTTGCCATCACCCAGAGCTTGTAAAGACTGGCTGAAGTGAAAATTTTATCCTGGTTAAGTTCAAATGACTCATTAGTTGTGAGGTTTTTAATAGCAATAGCATAGTCCCCTTGTTTATCCGTAAGCTCTCTTGAGACGACCTCACCTAGGGGTTCGGAGATATTAGTTGGGCGATTAGTTATCTCCTGTTTTGTGATAGGTAGGTAACTAACTTTAGTCTCAAATTGAGACCTATTTTGATAAAACCAAATCGAACCACCAACAAGTAGCAACAAAAATACCAAAGCCCAAATCAATTTTCCTAGCAGACGTTTGAATGTCTCCATAGCCTAAATCCTACCACAATGGGCACCAAAAAGAGTTTGTGTAATTTTCGGGTTTGTGATATAGTTTTGCCATGGACTTGTTTTCTACCAAAACAAGAGTGCACACCCCTCTGGCTGAACGAATGCGTCCTAAGACTCTTGATGACTTTATTGGTCAAGAACATCTTACTGATGACGGAAAAATCATAAAGGAGCTTATCCAAAAAGAACGAATTCCCTCTCTCATTTTCTGGGGACCTCCCGGATCTGGTAAAACTACCCTTGCTCGTATTATCGCCAATCATACCAAAAGTAATTTTATTGAAACTTCTGCAGTCACTTCAGGGGTGGCGGATGTCAAACGAGTAGTTGAGGATGCCAGAGCTCAGCTAGAAATGTTT
>MHDB01000044.1 GCA_001816835.1 Candidatus Woykebacteria bacterium RIFCSPLOWO2_01_FULL_43_14
CTTCGTAGCCTACAGGAATGAGGTTGATTGGCTCAAAGCGGCGCATCCTTTCCTCAGGCAGTACTGTCAGGACAAACTTCGTATCATAAAGCTTAAGTAAGTCCTCCATCGTGACTTCAATCTTGGGTTTGAAGTTCATCAGAATAGGCACTACATCCAGATCATACCAGCTCTTCTTAGTAAGCGGGTCGATGTAGCGACCGAGCGTCTGTTTGAGATGGCCGAGCAACAACGCTCTCAAGGAATCCGCGCTGACAATCAGCATATCCACAGTAGGATTGTCTGTCATGTCAAAGCGGTGTCTTTCTTCATCCCTAAGTTGTTGGCTCATAATCTCAGGAGTCCCGTACCTCAAGATTGTCGCATCTGAGATACAGCGCGCTATGCTCGAATAGAGTTGCCCAAGCACTCTTTCCACTTCGGGATTTTTCATAAGCTGTGTTTCGACCAAACCACATTTGGCCATCAGACCATTCTCAAAGAAACTGCGGATGATCTTGCGACTCATGAGTCCTTCGTATACCCAATTGCGCAGATGGTCTACGTCTTCCTCAAGCTCGCCGAACATCTCCCTGACTTCACGCAAAGCGCGCAGCCAGCTTGCCGTATCATTGGCAATCGCAATTTGTGCCAAAACGCTGTAGATGAGTACTTGCTGGTCTTGGGTACCCCACCCTTCGCCGACATGGTGATCCACGGCAGCGATAAACTGTGCCCAACCCCAATCATAAAGTTCCATACCCGGAGTAGGGTACGTCCTACAAATCATCGGATGAATCACCTCACAACGATCCGCGAAGTAGTACAGCCACTGATGGATATCGACTCGATGGAGCATATCAATAGTGCGCTCCATCTCGCCTTCAAAGTCTTCCAAAGTTGCGCTGTTTGCCAAGTCAATATGGACTCTGTAAGGATGTCTCAGGAATTTATTATCAAGTTTCCTCTGGACTTCTGTCCGAGTAAGCGAGCCCTTGTTAATCAGGTCCCGAATTTCCCGCCAGTAGCGATAGTCCAACGCCTGCCACCAAGCTCCCAGATAGTCCTCTCGGATATTCTGGGAATGCCAGGCTGGCGATTCTTTAAGCCAGCGGAGGCGATCATGATAAGGCTGTTGGTGATCATCACCCGACCTGATATCAATAATCGGATCCTGGGCCTCGCGGACCGCAGTTCTTTGTTCCTGGGTCAAGCGAGACGGCCAGACAGGGTAAAAACCTTTCTGGTACTCCCGACCCTCATATTGGACATAGACACGTTGTTTATCTCTTAAGCTGCATGCCCAGTTGGGGTAAAAGTTTTGGAAGTTCCACTTTCGTAACCGCAACCATTTCTCATCGTCAGTGAAATTAGCCGGGTTAAGGTGTGTAAAAGTTTCCTGGAACATAATGTCCAGGACAATAAAGTTCTCCCCAGGCTCACCCACGTCTTCGCCTGGAGACTGTGCGTTGTACATCACCTCAAGCCTATCCGTATGTTTAGGTCCTACTCGAGGAAGTCTTGGGTCGTAGTTCTGGGCGTAACGGTTGTAAGTCGGGATTCGGCCATAGCAGTGATAAGGAATATTACCATGATAAGGAGGCCGGTCTCGATCTTGGGTAATAGGTTCTGGACGACCTCCTGGATCGCTCCAGACCATATACATATCCATGGCCAACCAACCCATAAGGCCCGCTGCCATAGCATACTCATCCAGATTGGAGATCCTAAAGGGATTCTCTCGGATTAGCCTGTCAAGAAGCTCGGGCAGAGCCGCAATTCGAACAGTCCGTTCAGACAATGATTTCGTAAACCAGCCCGCTTGTGCGCTCTCTAGGCCTTGAATACTGCCAATACTACGGCGGTTTACGACCCAATCACCGTTTCTATACTCGACTTTGTGAAACTTGGCGTTGTTAAAAGAATTAATTGACAGCCAAGCCAGCTCCGTCAAAATTGGCGTGCTGGTGTCACCATGCCGCGCGGGGTTCTCTAGCGAACCAGACGCGGAAATGTGATCCTCTAAATCCCTTGTACCAAGATAGGAAAAGGTCGTTTTCCCTTTAGAGGACGTTCCTTGTTTCCGAATCCCATTTTGGTTAAAAGCAAAGTTACCCCAGGATGCAAGGTCAACACCTGCCAAACTGCTGTACCTATTGACTTCCCACCGGTACCGACCCTCTTTGGGTACCCATGTTTTGAAAAGCGCGAAGGGTGCATTTTGTAATAATGTGATCAAACGAACCGCTTCGGCATCAGACGATCTGGATGCGGCGTCACCTCGCATAATCTGGTCTTCCAAGCAACTCTGCAAAGGCAGTGGATCTGGTTCCTCATCTTCATAGAAGCCAGAGGTGGGGTAGTACTCAATCCCCCAGCGTAAAACATATTCATGCCAGGGCATCCCTAGTCTAAGCAAGTCGCGAGCCCTTCTCGGGTCTGCTTTTACAAATCTGGCCTTACTAAAGTCGTGATTTTGAGCTTCATAGACTTCCATTGGTGTAGCATAAACTGCGTCAAGCACTGCCGGTAAGGGTGGTGCTCCGCCCGCTCTTATTGCAAGATGTCTGGGCAACATTGCGACCATGTTCTCTCCTCTGTCACCATCGAGCTTAGCCCGACAGCAGATTTTTGTTCTTTTCGTTGTGAGATATTACCCTCACAGAACCTGCTATTCAGTTGTCGTGTGCGCTAGAATCTAGGAAACTTGGTAGGCTCCTAGCTCTAGGTGGCCTATTATAGCACACTTTAGCTTCAATTGCAAGCCCCATAGTATTTGATTGGTCAGCCTTCTATTCTGCAACGGTTTTTGGTAAAATTAAGACAATGCAACAACACCCTGTCCCCCAAAACATAATGTCGGTCGAGTTCCAGCTCATCGGGAACATGACCATCAAGCAGTTTGCTTATGTCGGCGGAGGCGGAATACTGGCTTTTATCTTCTTCTCGACCCCGCTCCCTGATTTTCTCAAATGGCCTTTGGTGCTGGGGTTCGGGGGGTTAGGCGCCGCTTTTGCTTTCGCACCTATTAACGACATTACGCTTGACCGCTGGCTGGTTGCCTTTATCAAGGCAGTCTACTCCCCCACTAAAAGGGTTTGGCGAAAGGAGCCAAAAAGCCTTGTTTTTCTTCTGCCTGAGTTTGGCAGACTCCTGAACTTTAGTGCGACCAGCTCAAGTATCCGAAGCAAGAGTCGCGATAAACTTACCGACTACCTCTCCACCCTAAAAGGTCAGAAGGAAAAAACGCCCCTAGACTCTATGGAGGAATCCTACGTGTCGAGCCTTGATTTCGGGATTGCCTTACCCCAACTAGCCGTCCCTTCGGAAGCACTCCAGTCCATTTCTATACCTGTGGCCACCACCGAAGAACCAAGAGCAGTGGAAGAAAAGCCCGAGTCCCAAGCCGTTAGTGAGCGGATTGCCTCCTTTGTTAGCTTCAAACCAGTGGTGACCGTGAGGCTGCCGGACAAGAGCATCTTTGTAAAACCCGTCTCAAATGTTAGAATACGTTCACTTCATGCCCTACCTGCTTTAGAAGGAACAATTGTCCTGCCCGTGCGAGGTGAAAAAGTGTTTAATGTTTCAGATAGTCTAAAAAAGAGGTTGTCAGAAAAAATACATTCCCTTAAACTAAATATAGGGTCTTCCAACTTTGGTACTCAGATTTTTTCTAACGCCAGGCCCACTAATAGTGGTCCAAATCAAGCTATGCCAGTATCAAGCCAAGCCAACAACCAAAACGCCCCAATTAATTCAGGAGCTAGACCTGTTCCCTACCGCACCGAGCCCCTAAGCCCACTTACGCCTATCCCAAACTCTCCGTTAGGCGGACAGACTGGCCCCAAACCAGAGGTAAGTAACATAGCTAATTCCGCGGAGGTTGCTAGAATTAAGGGCCAGATCAGTACTGAGGTGGCTAGTACAGTCGAAAGCTTCAAACGTATTGCTTCCGAAAATCGTCGCCTGCAAGACGAGATGGAAAAAATCAAACGCTCCCAGGTTCAAACCTCCTTATCAACCCGCCAAGAACTCGATAAAATCGTCGCCGAGTACAAAACTCAGCTTGAAAAACTCCGCGTAGAAAGGGAAGCTTTATTCAACCAGTTAGGTAACATTCAGGCCCAATCAGTCCAATTCCAACAAAAGGCAGCCTCCACTTCCACCTTAGAACAGGAATTGGGTGAGCTAAAAAGCAAAATGTCTGCTTTAGAACAAGAGAAGTTGGAATCTGAAAAACATGCCCAGACCTTAAGAGAGAGCCTAAGTGGGCTACAGCAGCAATTGCAAGATCAGTTTAAAGAGCTTTCCCCAACACCGGGTAATTCGAGTGAGTCCACTCCTACGTTAGCGCCCGCTTCACCAGTACCAACCAAAATAAAGGTGGTGGAGCCTAGAAGAGCCGAGGGCAAGATGGCTCCTCAGATCACCACTGTTCCTAATGTGGTTAACGGTATCGTGCGTGACAAAAACGGTCTACTCCTGCCTGATGTGATAATTGTGGTCAAAGACGCGAAAGATAATCCGGCTAGAGCCTTAAAGACCAACAAGATTGGTCAGTTTGCCATCTCCACGCCTCTTCCCAGCGGGGTTTATCTAATCGAGCTAGAAAAAGATGGTCAGGAATTTGATATAATACAAGTCAAATTAGCGGGGGAAATCTTGCTTCCCATAGAAATCCAGGCTAAGTAGCAACTCGTAGGTTATGGGTTATGGGTTTTAGTAAGGTTACTACAACCTACAAACTACAACCTAAAACCTAATTCAGAGGAGAACTATGCCCGAGACCAAGATTCCTGCTTCAACGCAGGCACACCTAGACATCGAAGATATACGAGATGATTTATTAGTTTTGAAAAACGGCAACGTCGTTATCGTACTTCAAACTAACGCGGTAAATTTTGACCTCCTTTCTGAGCAAGAGCAAGACGCAATGATCTTCGCCTACTCCCAAATGCTTAATTCCCTGTCCTTCCCTATTCAAATAATGATCCGCTCAAAGATCATGGATATTAGTAATTACTTACTAAGACTTCGGGAGGCTAAGCAAAACCAATCCAATCAGTCCCTGGGTAATCAAATCGATCTCTACGAAAGGTTCATCCAAGATCTGGTTTCTAAAAACAACGTTTTAGACAAACGATTTTACGTTGTTATTCCCTTTATTGAGGTCAGCCTTAACTCTTTAAACCCTTTAGGAGCATTAACTTCTAAAAACAAAAAGGTCACTTTTGACAAATGGGCACTTTTGGAACGGGCAAAAGTTGGTTTGCTACCCAAAAAAGAACACCTCGCTAAACAGCTCAACCGAATTGGTATCAAATCTAAGCAGCTTTCTACCCAAGAGTTGGTCGAGCTCTTTTATGATATCTACAACCCTAGCGTGGCCAGAGAGCAAAAAGTGGCCTTATCGACAAATGAGTACACCACTCCAATTGTCGAGCCCTCTATCGAGAATACCTTTGTGACCATGCCAGTTGAAAAACCAGTTCCTATTCCCACCGCCCAACAAGCTTTTCGATCAGAGACAGCTAAAATAGCTTCTCCGCCAACGGTAAGTCCCGCTGCGCCAACCGTTAGTCTAACTACACCAGCTACAGCGCCAAGCACAACGACAACTTCGTCAAGTACGCCTAGTAAAGCTACTCCTGAACCATCCTCAAAGGTGGCGGCAGAAACAACTACGGGAGGTTTTGATGGGACTGTTTGATTTCCTGAACAGAAAACCACCCCAGTCTCCCCAAACTCCAAAAATTGTGGAGACTCTAGGAGCAGGCATGGTTGATATTACTGATATTATCGCCCCACCAGCTATTGAAGTAGACTTTGATCACATCCAAATCGGTAACATGTTCTACCGCACTCTGTTTGTCAGTGGTTATCCCAGATTCGTTGGCGCAAACTGGCTCTCGCCAATTATTAACTTTGACCACTCCTTAGACATTAGTTTTTATTACTACCCAGTTGAAGCCAAAGGAGTCCTTTCAAACTTGAGGCGTAAAATCGCGGAGATGGAAGCGACTCTTCAAACCGATGTCGAGAGGGGTAAAGTGGTCAATCCTTCAGTTAGAGTCGCCATGGAAGACGCAAAGAGCTTGCAAGAGCAGCTCGTCAAGGGAACCGAACGGTTCTTCCAATTTTCTTTCTACATCACGATTCCTTCTGATAACTTGGAGGAACTAAACTCCATTACTCAACAAGTCGAGGCCACTTTAGGGTCTCTCCTGGTTATCTCCAAACACGCGACCTTACAGATGGAGCAATCATTCCAATCAACTATCCCGACTTTCAATGACAAACTTATGGTCACTCGGAATATGGACACGACCTCACTTGCCACCACGTTCCCCTTCACTTCCTCCGAGCTAACCGCCAACGAAGGAATTTTGTATGGTATCAATGAGCACAACGGCTCCCTGGTTATTTTTGACCGTTTTACTCTGGAAAATGCAAACAGCGTGGTTTTCGCCAAATCAGGGTCAGGCAAGTCTTACTTAGTAAAGCTGGAAGCTTTACGCTCCCTAATGTTTGGTTCGGAAATAATGGTCATTGATCCTGAGGGAGAATACGAGACTCTGTGTACAACCATTGGTGGTGACTACATCAAATTCTCCCATGATGCGGCGGTCAAAATAAATCCTTTCGATCTGTCCGGAGTCTATGAGGAGGGTGAAAATGAGTTAGGGCTTAAGATCCTGTCACTGCATTCGCTTTTTAGAATCATCATGGGCAATCTCTCAACAACTGAGGACGCTCTGTTGGATCGGGCCTTGATCCTGACCTACAAAACCAAAGGGATTACCCCTGACCCAAGCACGCAACGCAAACCGCCTCCTGTGATGGAAGACCTTTACAACATTCTTTTGAAAATGCCAGAGCCTGAGGCCAAAAGCATGTCCGAAAGATTAGAAAAGTTTATCAAAGGTAGTTTAGCGGGCATTTTCAATCAACAAAGCTCCCTTGATATTCGTAACACCTTCACCGTTTTCTCCATTCGAGATCTTGAAGACCAGCTAAGACCAATTGCCATGTTTATCATACTTGACTATATTTGGACCAAAATTAAGCGAGAGAGAAAAAAGCGGATTCTGATCGTGGATGAAGCCTGGTATCTGATGCGTGAGCCAGATAGCGCTATCTTCCTCTACTCGATGGCCAAACGGGCCCGCAAGTACTACCTTGGGCTGACCACAATTACCCAAGATGTGGAAGATTTCTTGACTGGAGATTACGGTAAAGCGATCGTGACCAACTCCTCAATCCAGATTTTGCTGAAACAGTCCACCGCTGCTATAGATAGGGTAACGGAAGTTTTCTATCTTTCGGAAGGCGAAAAGCATCTCCTTCTAAGTGCTGACGTTGGAGAAGGGCTGTTTTTCGCCGGTCAGAATCACGTCGCCATTAGGGTTCAGGCAGCTCCTCATGAGCATAAATTAATTACTTCCAATCCCGAGGAACTGAGTCGTCTTGAAGACGAGAAAAGACGCAAGATCGAGGAGTACAAGGCCCTACAGCAAAAGCCCTCTCCTCCCGCGGCTGAAACAACCACCACTCAGATCTCTTTAGAGCCAAGAAAGATTTCTTAACCACACTTTTCCAGGCTAAACTATAACTTAATGGTCAACGCGAACAATCGATGAAATGAGCCGTAGCTAGACTTAGGGAGCCTTTTCTAGCTTAAGGCTTTTGACAAGGGTAGTGTTAAGTTTATCATTAAGAGCTTTTACCAAAATCTCTTCCTTAATTCTGAGGTAAAGGAGCCAGGGTTTAGAATAAACGCGCACTTTTAGTACACCTGCCCTAAAACTTAGGGCTCGAGTCTGATCAACTGCTTTTGATCCCTCCAGCTCCAACAAAGCCTTTTCCCACAACCCAACTATTAGACTGGCACCGAACATCTTTGGGTGTGATGAAGTTAGAATAGCTTGTTTTAAAACTCTCTTGATTGACTCCATTTTTTAGTTTAACTATGCTGAATCTAGTAGACCGTTTTTAGCCGTTATTATCTTAGCGACACTCAGAACCTCTTTAGGGAAATAAGCTAAAGTTGTCGTTGTAATAAAGGTTTGATTGAGTTTCACTGAGTTGAGAAGATCACTCTGATGACTAGCATCCAGCTCGGATAATACATCATCCAAGAGTAAAATTGCCTTATCCTTTCTTTCTGCTTCACTCAAGCGCAGCTCGCTTATCTTCAAGGCCAGAAGAGCACTTCTGATTTCTCCCCGGCTACCGAATACTCCCAAATCTATTTCCTTTTCCTCGTACTTAGCAAAGAGTTTGAAATCATCCCTGTGTGGTCCAAAAACAGTGCTAAACCGCTCGATTTCTTCTTGTTTATGCCTCAGTAGAAGCTCACGAAACTTAAGTGTTACTTCCTCAAGACTTAAGGTCGACCCAAATTTGCTCGAGTATCTAAGCACCAATTCTCTACCCAGCAGCTGACGTCCGTACTCCTCTAATAAAGTATTTAATTTCGCAACGTAACCAAACCTAGCAACCAATATCTGACTACCATAGTTAACTAGATGTTCGTCCCAAATATCGAGTCCTTGGAAATCCTCAGGGCTAAGGACAGAGTGTCTTTGCTTTTGTTTAAGAGTAAAAAGAACGCGATTGCGGTTTTTTAGGACTTGGGTGTAGGAAGCGAGGTCGTACAGGTATTTTCGATTGATTTTAGAAATAAGGATGTCCAAAAAACGCCGTCTCACCCCAGGTGTATCAGTCAGCATTTCGATATCTGAAGGTGTGAACAAAACGCCGCTTATTACGCCAACGGTGTCCAGGGAGCGGGTAATCAGGTTGTTTAATCTAATTTCTTTACCAACGGTCCTAACCAAAATCTCAATTTGGTTATGATCTGCTTGCCCAAAAACGCGGGCAAACTCGCTCCCCCAACCGATCATTTCTAAATCCCGGCTGGCTTTAAAAGATTTGGTCGCGACAAGTAAATTTAGGGCTTCAATAAAGTTGGTTTTACCCATCCCATTTTCACCAACTAAGATATTCAGTTTAGGAGAGGGTTTAAATGTCAGGTCTTTCAGATTGCGGAAATTACTGAGTTCTATTTTGGTCAAAATCATTGGTATCTTACTAGCCTTGGAGGCGAACCGGCATAATTAAGTGTAGATAGCTTTCGTTGCCTACCCCACGAACTACTATCGGTGATGTTGGTGAGGTCATCTCTAGGCTAACTTGGGTACTACTGATTGCACTGAGTGCTTCTTGCAAGAAACGTTGGTTGAAAGCCACGCTCATTGGCTCTCCCTCAAAAGAGATCGGTAAGCTCGTCTTAGTATCCCCCACCTGGGTGGTTTGAGCGCTTAATGCAAGCGTTGAGGAAGAAAAGTCTGCTTTGATAACAGAGCCGCTGTCTCTGGCAAATACAGAAACTGTCCTGACAGCTTTACCTAGTTTATCGGCTTCCACTACTGCTCGACTTACAAAACTGGTGGGGATTATCTGTGTGTAATTGGGATAGTTGCCATCTAGGAGACGTGTCGTCATGTGTACTTTATCTAGACCAAAAATAGCTTGATTCTTTTCTTTGTTTAGAAATATCTTTAGCTCCTCACCCTCCAAAGCCGCCTCGCTCACTATCCGGCTTATTTCATAAAGCGATTTCGCGGGGATAATCACACTTTGCTCAGTTCCAGTTTCGCGATCCCACTTTTTCTGGGCGAGTCGGTAACCATCTGTGGCTACCAAAAGTAGGGCTTCAGGACTAAAATGAAGTAACACACCACTTAGCACCACTCTGCTGGCGTCAGTCGAGGCCGCAAAGGCGACCTGGGCAACGGCTTTCTGAAATTCATTTGGGTCGAGGAAAATATTGGCCTGCTCGGTAAGTGTGGGCACGGGTGGGAATTCCTGAGAAGAAATTCCCGCTATGGTTGCTTCCCCCTGATCTGAGGTAATAAGCAGCGTCTCATCTTTACTTTCTAAGCTAATTTGGCTGACATCAAGCGAGGAGATATATTCTAGAAGAATTCTTGCAGGAACACTAATTGATCCCTCTTCCAAGGTCTTGGCCTCAGACCAATAGTTAACCCCTAATTCCAGGTTAGTTGCCGAAAACTTCATTTTCGGGCCTTCGGTATTGAAGCAAATATTAGCAAGTATTGGCAAGCTTGCCTTCAGCGACACCGCCCTCATACAAGTGCTCAGGGCTTTTGTGAGATTTTCTTTAGTCAAGTCTGCTTTCATAAACTACTAATTCTCATTTTCACCAAAAATGCTATCTTTAACTATCACTAATCTAAAATTTATAGCTCCTTGCTTAACCAATTTTTGAATTTCTTTTTCTTCTTGAGTAAGACTATAACCATTTGAATTTTTGCTGGAGCTTGATTTTACCTCAATAAAATCTATTTTCTGACCATTTTTGATGCCGATAAAGTCTACCGGCTGACCCAAGGGAATAATCACATCATAGTCATAACGCAATTCAGCATAGGTCAGCAACTCCCCCACTTTTCCTTTTTGGGGGTTAATCGACCCTTGGATCGTATTTAAAATTTTGGCAGGCAGATTTTGAACTTCTTGGTATAAGGCAAGTAGATTAGGTGGTAAATCGGCTGGGTTTGTCCTCTTTGCTCCTTGGAATCTCCCAATAAAATATACAACAACACTAGTAAGGATTACTAGTACCAGGATCAGGACTAAAGTCGTTAATTCAATTTGGACCATTATGTATTCTATCCCCAACGTGCTTTAAGTAATATTAACATATTTAGTAGTCTTAGTAGTCGTAGTGTTAGTAAGTGGTTAAGTTGTTTTTTCTAAGCTTAACTAGGCGTAGGTTTTTTTGTGAGTAGTAGCTGTGGTGTTTTTGTGAACGCTTTGTGGATAAATGTGTATAACTTGTGAGGAACTACCTGAAAAGCTTTTAGTTGTGTAACGAGGTTCTTATTTCCCCAATTTGCCCACTTAGATTGGTGTCCTTTTCCACAGTTTTACTTATCTTATCCACACCGTACATTATAGTGGTGTGGTCCCTACCACCTAGTAACTTCGCAATACCCATCAGCTGCAGTCCTAGGTCCGTCCTGAGGATGTACATGATGACTTGTCTAGGTAGAGCTATTTCGGCGTGGCGTTTGGGGCTTTTGATATCAGAGAGCTTGACGTTGTAATACTCACAGACCTTATCAATAATGTCTTTGGCGTTAAGCACCCGGGAAGTTTTAACAGGTCTGACTTCTGGAGCCGCGACTTGGGCGGCTAGTTCCAAATTCAGGGGCTTGTTAAGAAGAGTAGAGGTTGTTACTAGCCTTGTAAGAGAGCCTTCTAAATCTCTAATACTACTGGTGACATTCTCAGCTAAGTAGTGCAGGACTTCTTGAGGTACAGAAATATTTTTTTCCTTGCATTTTGAAAGAAGTATCGCTTCTCTCATATCTGTGTCTGGAATTTGGATATCAGCGATCATCCCCCATTCGAAACGGGATTTGACTCTCGCCTCAAGTTTGGCAATGTCTTTGGGTGGGCGGTCTGAGGTCATCACGACCTGCTTACCACTCGAGTGAAGATCGTTGAAGGTGTGGAAAAACTCCTCCTGGGTGGTATCCCGGCCGGCAATAAACTGAATATCATCAATCAATAGGACATCAATTCCTCGGTACTTACTCCGGAAACCTCCTGTGCGCCTATTTTGAATTGCCTCAATCATTTCATTGGTAAACGACTCACCTGTGCAGTAGAGAACTTTCAGATTTGGTAGGGTCCGGAGTATTTCGTGGCCGATCGCGTGCATTAAGTGGGTTTTACCGACGCCGACCCCACCGTAAAGAAAAAAAGGGTTGTAGGACTTGGCTGGGAGCTTAGAGACACTTATGGCCACCGCGTGGGCCAGACGATTATTATTTCCCACCACAAAACTGTCAAATGTGTATTTAAGATTAAGATTTGCTAACATTACTTTGTGGTCAATAGTACTTTCTTTAGTTTTGTCCTCCGTATCCTCAAGGTCGAAAAGAGGGACAGGCGTTGTTTTAGCCTTCTCCAGTGTTTTATCGACTACAAATCTGACCTTGACATCTTTGTTAGTTAGGCGGTCCAGCACCTCCTTAAGTAGAGTTGAGTAGCGTTTATCTAAAAAGTCTTTGGCGTAAGTGTTTAAACAGCCTATTTCAACTGTTTTCTCGTCAAAGCTTGTCACTGAGGTTTTGTTTTTAAACCAAGTTTGGTAGTTGGGTTTGGAAAGCTTTTCTTGAAGCTCCAACAAAGCCTTTTCCCACAATTCTTTTGCTGTCATTTTTTACCGTCCTAGTCAAGAATTTAGTTTGTTAAAGGGTGTTGGGCAGTAAGCACTAACCAAATATTAAGAAGTTATCCACAGAAAGTAAAGGGTCGAAAAAGGGGCTTTTAGTAGTGAATAAAGTAGTTTCAGCTTGAGTTCTTAGTTATAAATGTGTTAGAATGCAATACATGCCTAAAAGGACATACCAACCTAATAAAAATAAAAGAATTAGTAAGCACGGCTTTATGGCCCGCAACTCCACAAAAGCTGGTATTAGGGTGCTAAAGAGACGCAGATTAAAAGGCCGAATCAAACTAACCGTTGGGGGTTAGGAAGTTGTAGTTCGCTACCGAACTTGTTATATGTTGCCAAAACAAAACAGATTAAACTTGGCCAAATTTTTTCCTATATTTAAGAAGTACGCTTATGCCCAAAAAACTCCCCTTTTCACCCTTTTATGGAAAACCAAAGTAGATTATGAGTATCCGAGAATCGGTTTTGTAGTCAGTAATAAAATTGGTAAAGCCGTCGTTCGTAATAGGATAAGGCGGATCTTGCGTGAGGTTGTTAGAGAGAGTTTGGGTGACTTACAACCAAAACTAGATTTGATTATTATAGCTAACTTCAAAACGGGGCAAGCCAACTTTGAGCAGCTTAAGACCATGTACACACCGACATTGGAGCGAATCTGTAGTAAAATAAAGCAATGAAGTACCTCTTACTTAAGTTAATAAAAATCTATCAGATTCTTCCCAAAAACCCAACGTGCCGCTATAACCCAAGCTGCTCTGAGTATTCCTACCAGGCGATAAGTAAGTATGGTATAATCCGAGGCACTCAGTTGAGCCTGAAGCGCTTGCTAAGTTGCCACCCTTTTAATAATGGAGGATACGACCCTTTAACCTAAATAGGAACCTGAAATCTTTGATTTCAGAACCCTGTTTCGCTACATGAGATGAGCTTATGTTAAGGAATTCTTGAAATGAATATTGGTGAAATCTGGAACAATCTATTTTCGAAACCCCTGTTTGATTTTCTAATTCTTCTATCGAAGGCTTTATTTAATAACCTAGGCTTAGGTATCATTGGGCTGACTGTCTTAATTCGATTTGTCCTCATTCCTGTAACCTTGCCTTCTCTCAAATACAGCAAGAAGATGATCGAGATCAAGCCAAAATTGGATGATCTTAAGAGGCAATATGGCAGTGACAAAAAAAGGCTTTCGGAGGAACACTCAAAGCTTCTAAAAGAGCACAATCTCAATCCCCTAGCAGGTTGCCTTCCCCAAGTTCTACAAATCGCGGTACTTATCACTATGTACAATGTTTTCCTATCCGGCCTGAAAGTGGAAGGGATTAGCCGTGAACTGTTTATTTGGGACGTGACTAAGCCAGACGGAACTTACATACTACCACTGCTCTCCGGGTTCACCCAATTGGTCTATTCCAAGATGCTTATGCCCGGCGTTGAGAAACACCCCGAAGCGGTTAAGTCTGAGAAAAAAGAGTCTGTTGAGGACATGGCCGCTACTATGCAATCCCAAATGCTTTACCTAATGCCGATTATGACTGTGGTGATTGCCGCTGCCTTGCCTTCCGGACTAAGTTTATACTGGGTCGTGGCAACCACTTTTCAGGTAATCCAGCAATATTTTATGAGTGGTTTAGGAGGACTTAAGCAGTGGCTTTTGATACTAAAGAAATAGAGCTCATTAGAGATAAAACCCAGGCGTTTTTCGACAAACTGGGATTTGGGGTCGTAGCTCAAATAAATCCCAATGGACCTTTTTTCTCTCCCAAACTAGCCAATACTGATGAAGAAGGGTTGGCTATCTCCATTCCAGGTGAAAATCTTGGACTTCTCATCGGCTTTAGAGGCGAGACTCTGCTTGCGTTACAAACGGTTCTGAGCCTGGTGTTAAATAAGGAGTTGTCTCAAAAGTTGGGTGTAAAACCACCTACAAGGCGTTTCATTACTCTAGACGTTGGCGACTGGCGCTTGGCTAGGGAAGAGGTCTTGATTGATATGGCCGGTCGGGCAATCGATAAATCCCTAACCACAAGCTCAAGTGTAGCCTTACCACCGCTTAGTAGTTTTGAAAGACGAATTGTCCATGTCTATTTGAGTACTTTGACTGGAGTAGAGGAGTGGAGTGAGGGGGAAGAGCCGCACCGACGTATTGTGATCAAGGCTAAGTAGGCTCTAATCTATGGAAACTTTTTATGTTTATACTGACGGTGCATCTCGAGGAAATCCTGGGCCTTCTGCAGCAGGCTTCGTTTTGCTCGATAATGCAGGAAATATCCTAGAAAAGTGCGGTAAATTACTCGGTAAACAGACCAACAACTACGCTGAGTACTTCGCGGTTCAGTTAGCGTTGGAAAAAGGTAAGGAGATTTTTGATACGCCCGAGGCCGTAAAACTGGTTTTTAAAATGGATTCTGAGTTGGCTGTGAAGCAGTTAAGAGGTGAATATCTTGTAAAAAACGCTGTCTTGGCAGAATTCTTCCATAAAATTAAAGCTTTAGAAGTTTCCTTTGCTGGTGTAGAATATACTCATATACCGCGTGCTCTAAATAAAGAAGCCGATAAGCTGGTTAATCAATTGTTGGATCATAAATGGCAGAACTAAACGAAATAACAAAAATACTGGGTCGACATCTCAAATTCATTCTAGTTATGGTTGTCTTGGGTGGTTTTGTCGGGTTCACCTACTCGTATCTGGGGGGCCAGAAATACGAAGCCTTCACCACTATTTACGTTAAAAGAACAGCCGACCAAAACAGTACTTCCTACTACAGCTACGATGGTTACTATGCCCAACAGGTTGGTAAAGAGTACACTGATACCGTGCTTGGGTTGTTAAAAACCATTGATCCTTATAACGAAGCAGCTAAAAGATTGGGTACTTACTCACCCAGAGCATTGTTTAGCCAAAGCAAGGCAAAAAAAATCTCTTCTCAAGTGATTGAGCTGCGTATCAGGAGTCAAAGCGAAACCGAGGCCAAAGCGCTGATGAGTGCTTTAGTTGCTGGTTTGACTACAAAGGTAGGAGAGCTTAATCGAACAGGAGATTCCAAAATTAGTATTGAACCGGTGACAAATGAACCTTTTACCGA